>CAZUUN010000025.1:0-16159 GCA_964622735.1 uncultured Burkholderiaceae bacterium
CATGTTCAAATTGAGCGAGCGCGACCCCGCCGCCTTTGATGGCAAACCCTCGCGTCCTTACAACGCCAGCCCCGATGGCTTGTTGCTGAACTTCAAGGTCTTGGAGTTCAACTTCAAACCCATCAGCGGTGGCCGCGCCGAAGTCGCCATGCAGCCACCCTTAGCCGGCGTGCAAATACCCAGCACGGTGGCCACAAGCAGCGGCCCCTGTGGCGATGCGAGTGTGGCCTTGGGCGCCGACCTGAGCGATCCGCTGAACATTGCGTTCAATGGCAGCTACCCCGTCAGCTGCGGCCGTACCAGCGTCTATTACGCCTACTATGCCCAGCCGCAAGCCTACGCCCTGCGTGCGCTCACAGGCATGTGGCTGGCAGCAGGCGGCAGCATAAATGGCAACACGCGTGAAGGCCTAACGCCGCGTTCGGCCAAGCGCATCCTCACTTACCGCTCGCCAGCGCTGCGTGATGTCATTGTCCATATCAACAAATACTCCAACAATGTGATGGCGCAGCAATTGTTTTTGTCTGCCCCCAGCTTGAGTGGTCGCAAACGCCGCCCAAGCACTTGGGCGCAATCGCAAAAATGGGTGGGCAGCTGGTGGCAGCGGCACATGCATGGCAGCCGCGCGCCAGTGCTGGAGAACGGCTCGGGCTTATCGCGCAAAGAGCGCATCAGCGCCGCGGCCCTCAGCACGCTCTTGCAACACGCGGCGCACAGCCCCGAGTTCGATGACTTCGCGCAATCACTCGCCATAGCGGGCGTGGATGGCACTGTGGCCAAGATGCGCGTGCGCGATGCCGACAACAGCGCCCTGGGCCAAGCGCGTTTAAAGACCGGCACACTGGACACGGCCAAAGCCGTGGCCGGTTATGTCATCGGCCGCAGTGGCCAGCTTTATAGCGTGGTCGGCATGGTGAACCACCCGCGCGCGCCAGCAGCCCAAGAGGCGCTGGACGCGCTGCTGGACTGGACCGCCCGCGACCAATAAGGTCAAGGGTCCTGCAGCGCCGCAGTGCGCGCTATGATGCGCTTTAGCGCGCAACGCGCACACTATTTTTGAAGGAGTACAAAGCATGGCAGGATTGCGCAATAAAGTCTGTTTGGTCACTGGCGCGAGTCGCGGCGTTGGCAAAGGCATCGCCCTAGGCTTGGCGCAAGCAGGCGCTACGGTCTATGTCACGGGCCGCAGCAGCGAGCAGCCGGTCGATGATTTATTGCCCGGCTCACTCGCACAAACGGTGGCCGAAATCAACGCCGCTGGCGGCAAGGGCATAGCCATCGTCTGCGATCACGGCGACGATGCCCAAGTGCAAGCGCTGTGCGCCCGCTTAGAGCGTGAAGTTGGCGGCCTGGATCTGCTGGTGAACTCGGCGATTGCCTTGCCGAGCGACATCGTCGATACCAAACCGTTTTGGCAAAAATCCTTCGCCCAAGTGAATATGCTGACCGTGGGTTTGCGTTCCAACTATGTCATGGCCTATTACGCTGCGCCGCTTTTGATCAAGAACAAGGGGCTGATGGTGAGCATTTCCTCGCCCGGCAGCCGCTGCTATATGCACGGCCCCGCTTACGGCGCGGGCAAGGCGGGCACCGACAAAATGACGCACGACATGGCGCACGACTTCAAGCCTTTGGGCGTGACCGTCATCGGTCTGTGGCCAGGCGTGGTGCGCACCGAGCGCCTCGAGATGTTGAAAGAAGCCGACCCCAATATGTACCAAGGCATAGCCAACATGAGCGAGTCAGCCGCTTTGCAGGGTCAAGTTTTGGCCGCTTTTTTTGCTGATGCTAAACGCCACGAGGACACGGGCACGCTGTTCTACACGGCTGATTTGGCACAGCGCTACGGCTTGAAAGACGACAACGGCTTGGTGCCCAATTCGCCCGCTGGCATGTTTGGTCCACCGACCACTTTCTCTAGCATCGTGATTGAATAAAGCACAGCAAACACTACCAAATAGAGAGCTGCTCAGGCAGTTTTCATGGGCATTACAGGCATAAATGCCTTAAAAATCTATGCGAAAACCACCTGCCAGAGCTTTTCGATGGTGGCGCGCTCTTGTGCCAATTGCTCGGGCTCGGTTTGCGTCGGCCGCTCATCCAAGCGCGCTTTGTGTTGGTAGCGCCGCAATTGGCGGTAGGCATCGGCCGCTTCGCTGCCCAGCGGCGCGGGCAGCAATCCGGCAGCATCGCAGCGTTTGAGCAAGGCAATATTGCCCACATTGTCTAAAAGCTCGGCGTGTTCGCGCGCATGCGCCAGGACCAAATACTGCACCGCAAATTCGGCATCGATCATGCCGCCAGCGCTGTACTTCACATCGAATTTATTCGGCGGCGCTTTGTTCGCCTCGGCCATGCGTTTGCGCATGGCCACGATCTCGCGCTTGAGCGCAGCGACATCGCGCGGCGCCGTCAGCACCTCGGTCCGCACGGCGTTGAACTGGGTCTGCACCGCCTCGCTGCCCCAAATAAAACGCGCGCGGGTCATGGCTTGGTGCTCCCACAGCCACGCCGTATTGCTGCCGCGCTGCTGTTGGTAATTGCTATAGGCAGCAAAGCTGATCACCAGCAGGCCTGAGCTGCCGTTGGGGCGCAGCGCCATGTCGATTTCAAACAAATCGCCCTCGCCGGTTTTCACCGTCATCCAACTGATGAGCTTGCGCACAAAGGCAGCATAAATCTCGCTGGCATTCTCGTCTTCGTCGTCATAGACAAAAACGATATCGAGGTCGCCGCCATAACCCAACTCTTTGCCCCCGAGCTTGCCATAGGCAATGATGCCAATGGCTGGTTGCTCGCGGTGCTTTTGCTTGAGACGCTGCCAGCACCAATCCACCGTGATGCCCAGCATGGTCTCCGCCAACAGACTTAAATCATCCGCCACCTGTTCCACGCTGATGGCGCCCTCAACATCACGCGCCAAGGTGCGAAACACCTCGGCATGGTGCGCCCGCCGCAGCACATTGAGCAGGGTCTCTTCATCGTCTTCGCCCGTCGCCACCAGCGCGGCATAGCGCAGCTCCAGCTCTTGGCGCAGTTGCACGGCGTCAAAGCGCTCGGTCAGCATGCCTTGCCCGGCCAGCTCATCGATCAGCCCCGGGTGCTTTTGCAAATAGCGGGCGGGCCAACGCGCCGCGCCCAAGAGCAGCAGCAAACGCTCAAGCACAATCGGGCGCTCTTGCAGCAAGGCCAAATAGCTCTCGCGTCGCAGCAGCAACTCCAACCAATCGAGAAAGCGCACCACGGCTTGCGTAGTCGTGGTCGCGCTGCCCAAATACTGCGCAATGCGCTCGAGCAAGCGCAGCAAGCGCGCGCGGCTTTCGTCGCGCAGGCCGCGCACTTTCGGGCTATTTTCAAACTGCTCGAGGCGCGTGAGCATTTGCGCTGTGCCGGCATCGGGCCGCGCTTGGCGATAGAGCTGCAACAAGCTCTCCCAATCGGGTGCGGGCGCGGTGGTACCGCTTTCTTGCTGCTGTTCTGACGCGCCCAGCAGCAGCTCAAACTCGCCCGCCACACTGTCTTGGTGGCGCTGCAATTGCGCAAAGAACACTTCGGGATCGGCATAGCCCATGGTCGCCGCAATCCAAGCCAAATCGGCGCTGCTGCGCGGCAAAATATGCGTTTGTAAGTCGTCTAGGTATTGAATGCGGTGCTCAACACGGCGCAAAAAGTCGTAGGCTTGCGCCAAGCGCACGGCCTCGGGTTCGGGCATCAAGCCCGCTCGCACCAAACAAGGCAGGGCTTTGAGCGTGGCGCGCACGCGCAGCTCGGGGTATTGGCCACCGCGCACCACTTGCAAGAGCTGCACGGTGAACTCTACCTCGCGGATACCGCCGCGCGAGAGCTTGACATCGCACTCGCGCTCGCTGCGGCCGCAGGCGCGACTGGCCGCATGGCTGCGGATTTGCGCATGCAGGGTGCGCAAAGACTCGAATACGCCGTAATCCAAATGCTTTCTAAAGACAAAGGGCAAAACCACCTCGGTCAGGCGTTGCGAGCGTGTTTTGTCCATCAGGGGCCAACACGCCACGGCGCGGCTTTTGAGCCAGGCAAAGCGCTCCCACTCGCGCCCTTGGACTAAAAAATATTCTTCTAAAGCGGCGAGCGAGATGGCAGGCGGCCCCGAGTTGCCATTGGGGCGCAAGGCCAAGTCCACCCGAAAGACAAAACCATCGCCTGTCACTTCAGCGATATAGCTGCTGACCGCGCGCACCAGCTTTGCAAAGTATTCGTGATTACTGATGGCGTTGCGCCCTTGGGCGTTGCCCGCTGTATCGCCCTCGCATTCATACACATAAATCAAGTCAATGTCGCTGGAGGCATTGAGCTCGCGCGCGCCCAGCTTGCCCATGCCCATGACCCACACGCCGCAGCGCGTGCCGTCGCTCTGCATGGGCGCGCCATAGAGATCATCCAGCGCGCGGGTACATTCAGCCAGCGCATCTTGCAACGCCACTTCAGCCAGCTCCGTCAGGCTGTGGACGATGGCCGACAAAGGCGCGGCGTAATCACAATCGAGCACCACCAACCGCTCTAGCACCAAATTGCGCATCACACGCAGACTATCGGCTGGCTGCGGATTGTGCTGGCGGATGTCGTGCAGCAAAGCTTGCATCAGCTTGCGCACAGGCAAGCCGGGGGGCAAAAGTGGCAGCAACTCGGCATAGCGACGCCTGATGCGCTGCACAAAACGGCTGTTTTGTGCCAGCTCATGCTGGGGCTGTGCGCCGGGCTGGTAATCAGCGCCAGCGGGGAGGGTCTCATTGCGGGTCATAATTGCACTCATAATTTTTGATTGAGTATGACGCAGCACTCCGCACTTCCTAGCGCTTGGCATGGTCTCTGGCGCATCGCCTTCGGTCTTGTCGCACTGCTGTGGTGGCTGCTGCTGGCTGCTTGCATTATCAGCGCTGGCGCCTGGGCGGCCTTGTATTTTTATTTTGCCCCCCATATTGCCGACTACAAAGCGGCCATGGAACGCATAGGCAGCGAAAAAACGGGCCTGCAAGTGCGTATCGGCAGCGTGCACGCCACGCAAGACCTGATTCCGCAATTTGAGCTGCGCGATGTGCGCGTCACCGACCAAGCCCAGCACCATGCCGTGCAACTGCCCTTGGTTTTGGCTGGCGTGAGTTGGCGCTCGCTTTGGCATTTGAGGCTGGAGAGCATGCGCTTGGTCGCCCCACAACTCGAAGTGCGGCGCGATGCCACAGGCCGCATTTTTGTGGGTGGCTTGGATTTTTCTAAAGGTGTCGGCGGCTCTGGCTCCGAGGCGGCCGATTGGTTTTTCTCTATCCGCCGCTTTAGCGTGCAAAGCGGGCAGTTGCGCTGGAGCGACGAAAAACGCCAGCTCGCCCCGCTGCAATTGCAAGATGTTCAAATCAGCATCCACAACCAGCGCTACCAGCACCGCTTTTATGTGAGTGCCACACCCGACAGCGCTTGGGGTGACCCATTTGAAATCCAAGCGCAATTCCACGCCCCTTTGCTCGAAAAACGCGTGGGCAGTTGGCGCGCATGGAAGGGCGTGATTTATAGCAATATGCCCTTTGTGAATGTGGCGTATTTAGATGCTTATCTCGACCCGCAATTAACGATTGATTACGGCACTGGCAGCGTGCGCGCTTGGGCTGAGGTGGCGCACAGCAGCGTCCAAGGTTTGACGCTGGATGTGGGCTTGGGGCCAAGCAGCTTGCGCTTGGGGCCCGAATTAGAAAACTTAGCGTTCGAACATTTGACGGGACGCATCAAAGCCAAGCGCAGCGAACACGGTTTTAGTCTGGCGACACAGAATTTGCAATTCAGCACCAGCGAGGGCCCGCAATGGCTGCGCGGGGATTTTGCCCTCGACTTTCAAGCGGCCGATAGCCCCCAAGCTGGCGGCAAGCTGCAAGCCCAAGATGTGAATTTGCAGACAATGGCGCAACTGGCCGCGCGCCTGCCCATCAGCCCCAAAATTTTGGCGGCACTGGCAACTTTCAAACCGCAGGGCGTGGTCGAGCAAGCCGAGTTGAGCTGGCAGGGCAGCGTAGAAGCACCCACGCAGTACCAAGCCAAGGGCAAACTCACTGGTTTGGCTTTGGCAGCGAAAGCGCCTGAAGTGGCGGCCATCCCCGCCGCTCTTGAAACCCCAAGTGTCGGCCCCGCTCTACCTGCATTGCCTGCCGTTGCCAATGCCGCACCAGCCATCGCTGCTGCGCCTGGCATTGAGCGTCCAGGTTTTGCGGGTCTGGATGTGAGCTTTGATTTGCGCGAAACCGGTGGCCGCGCACAACTGGCGCTGCACCAAGGTTGGCTGGAGTTCCCAGGCGTTTTTGCCGAGCCGCGCATGCCTTTTGAACAGTTGAACGCGCAAGCCCAGTGGCAAATCAAGGGCGAAAAAATAGCGCTGGAACTCAAAAAAATCAGCTTTGAAAATGCGGATGCCAGCGGCACCGCGCAAGCGACTTGGCAGACCGCCGAGGGCAGTGGTGCGGCTCGCTTTCCAGGTCTGCTGCAGCTAGAGGGCACACTAGACCGCGCGCAAGGCAATCGCGTCTGGCGCTATCTGCCGCTGCAGATTCCGCAAGAGGCACGCGACTATGTGCAGCATTCTGTGCAAGCTGGGCAAGGCAGTCTGGGGCGCTTCAAGGTGGCGGGCAACTTGCTCGACATTCCATCGAGCGACCCGAAGAAAAGCACTTTCTTCATCAGCACGCACATCGACCAAGGCTCTTATCAATATGTACCTGAGCAGTTTTTACCCGCAGGCAGCAAGCCTTGGCCCAAGCTGTCTAACTTGAGCGGCGAGTTGGTTTTTGATGGCAACAGCATGCAGGTGCGCGATGCCCAAGGCACGATAGACGACTTGCAAGTCGAACATGTGAATGCCAGCATTGCCGACTGGGACGAGAGTATCGTGTCAGTGCAAGGCCAACTCAGCGGCGACTTGGGCGCGGTGCTGCAAACGGTGAAGCAATCGGCCATAGGCGATTTTTTATCGGGTGCGCTGAGCGAGTTTGATGGCAGGGGCGCCAGCAAGGTCGATTTGAATTTGCAACTGCCGATTGCGGACTTGAGCAAAAGCACGCTACAAGGCACGCTGCAATTGGCCAACAACGCCCTGCAAGTCAGCCCCCAAATACCACCGCTGTCGCAGTTGCAAGGCCAAGTGCAGTTTAGCGATAACGGTTTTGTGTTCCACAAGGTACAAGGCCAAAGTTTGGGCCATCCGCTGCAAGTGAGCGGCGGCATGGGTCCGCTAATCGGGCGGGCCGCACACGATGCGAGCGTGCACCTGCGAGCTGCGGGCAAGATCAGCAGCGAGGCGCTGCGCCAGCAAAATAATATTCCCAGCTTGGCCAAGTTGGCCGAGCATATGCAAGGTAGCGCGGCCTATCAACTCAAGCTCGCGCTGCAGGGCGGCGGCATGGATGTGGACTTGAGCAGCAATTTGCAAGGCATGGCTTTACGCTTGCCCGCGCCTTTTGATAAGCCAGCTGCCAGCAGCCTGGCCCTGCGCCTGCAAAGCCGCGGTTTGGCGGTGCAAAACGGCAAGCGCACGCACGATCAAATTCAAATGGATTGGGGGCCACAGTTCAGCCTGCTGTATCAGCGCGACTTGCTCGCCGCCAGCCCGCGGGTGCAACGCGGCTTGATTCAATGGGGCGCAGCTAAAAACCCTGCCGCCCTACCGGCAGAGGGCGTGCAAGCCAACATCACCTTGGACACCTTTTATCTCGATGCTTGGCAAAACTTGCTGAGCGAGGTTTGGGCCAGCACGCCCGCCTTGCAAAACGCCAACACGCAAAGCTATTTGCCCAATAAAGCCCGCATCGAAGTCGGCACTTTAACCGCGCAAGGACGCACCCTGCACCAAGTACAAGCGCAAATTGCACACCAAGGTAATGCGTGGACGAGCCAGCTCGAGTCGCTAGAAGCCAGCGGCACGCTCGATTACAAAATCGCTGACGACGGCCGCCCCGGGCGCTTAACGGCGCGCTTGAAACGCTTGGACTTGGGCCAAGCCCAGACCGCCGAACTAGAAGACGCCTTGATCGCGCAACCCGCCAATATTCCTTCGCTCGACATCGTCATCGACGCCTTTACGCTGCGCGGCAAAGAGCTGGGACGCGTGGAAATGGATGCCGGCAACCACGGCGGCACGAACGATGCCAATCGCGAGTGGCGTTTGAACAAACTCAAAATCAGCAACCCCGAATCGCGCCTGAACGCGGTCGGCGTTTGGTTGGCTGGCAGCCCGACTAAAACCACTGTTTTGAATGTGAAGTGGGACATTGATGACAGCGGCAAATTGCTAGCGCGCTTGGGCACGCCCCATGTTTTGGCAAAGGGCAAAGGCAAGATTGAAGGCCAAGTGTCTTGGCAAGGCTCGCCCCTGTCAGTGCACTACCCCAGTATGAATGGCAAGCTGCAACTCGACATGCACGATGGCCGCTTTTTGCAGGCCGATCCGGGCATTGCCAAACTGCTGGGTGTGTTGAATTTGCAAGCGCTACCACGGCGCTTGGCACTCGATTTCCGTGATGTGTTTTCACAAGGCTTTGCCTACGACTTCGTGCGCGGCGATATCGGCTTGCGCCAAGGTGTTGCCAGCACGAATAATCTGCAAATGAAGGGTCTGAACGCCGCCGTGTTGATGGAGGGTTTTGCCGATGTGAAAGACGAAACCCAAGACTTGCATGTGGTCGTCATTCCTGAGATCAATGCGGGCACCGCCTCTTTGATCGCGACTGCCATCAATCCCGCGATTGGCATAGGCACCTTTTTGGCGCAAATGATTTTGCGCAAACCCTTGGGCAAGGCGGCTACGCAAGAGTTCCGCATCACGGGCAGCTGGCTCGACCCTAAGGTGGAGAAGCTCACGCGCAAAAGCCCAGCTGCCAACAGCAGCGCGCCCTAAAGACCGCAACCGACATCCAGCGAGAACCCAGCATGAAAATTGCCGCATTACAAATGGTCAGCAGCGCAGCGGTGGCCGAGAATGTGGCGCAAGCCGCCAGCCTGATAGCCCAAGCCGCCGCCGCAGGGGCTGAACTGGTGGTGCTGCCTGAATATTGGTGCCTGCTAGGGCTGCGCGACAGCGACAAGTTAGCCATCGCCGAGGTGGATGCCGATGGGCCTTTGCAAGATTTTTTGCAAACCCAAGCCCAGCAGCACGGCGTTTATTTGGTCGGCGGCACGCTGCCGATTCAGTCGGGCGTGGCAGACAAGGTGTTCAACAGCAGCCTGGTGTTTAGCCCGCAAGGCGAACGCATCGCTCGCTACGACAAAATCCACCTCTTCGCCTTTCACAAAGGGCGCGAAGCCTATAACGAAGGCAAACTGTTACAAGCTGGAAACGCGCCCGTCGCTTTCGATTTGCCCTCTGCCGACGGCCACACTTGGCGCGTCGGTTTGTCGGTTTGCTACGACTTGCGGTTTCCTGAGCTTTACCGCCAGCTGGCCGCCGATCTCTATCTGGTGCCCAGCGCCTTTACCTACACCACCGGCCAAGTGCACTGGGATGTGCTGCTGCGCGCGCGCGCGATTGAGAACCTGGCCTATGTCGCCGCAGCCGCGCAGGGCGGCACGCACAGCAATGGCCGCCAAACCTGGGGCCACGCCATGGTGATAGACCCTTGGGGCGGCGTATTGGCACAACAGGCCACGGGCGCAGCGGTGGTGCAGGCCGATTGCGACTACGCCGCATTACAAGCACAGCGCTTGCAGTTGCCCGCACTGCGTCACCGGGTGCTTTAAAGAGCGCTCCAAGGGGACTACAATCGCTATATTTTCAATAGCTGCTCAGGCAGAATTCACGGCTTAAAGTGCCATTTTTATACTTGAAAATACTTTTTTTGCGACGATTACACTAGATCTCTATGACGAAACTGAAACCCGCGTTGATGGCACTCGCCAGCGCCCTGCTTTTACCCGCCACTGTGCCTGCACAAATACCCGCGCAGTTGCTAGCGCCTAGCGCCCCACAAGCCGCGCCAGCGCCCAACGCGGCAGCATCAGCAGCTGCCAACGCGCAGCTGTCTTTGCGCGCAGCGCCCAACTTTAACAAAAGGGCGTTTGAGCCTTCGCTGGGCGACTACTACTCGAACCATGAAGCGGCCATGCGCTTTGCCGACACGCTGGCGACCAAAAACCAACTAGATGCCGAAACGGTGCGCGCCGTGCTCGGTCAGGCCCGCTTTAGCCCCAGCGCGCAACGCTTGATGCGCCCCAGCGAAGCTGGCTTTTTTAAAAATTGGCGCGTCTACCGCAGCCGCTTTGTCGAACCGATACGCATCAACGCGGGCTTGCGATTTTGGCGCCAAAACCGCGATGCGCTCGAGCGCGCTGAAACCGAGTTTGGCGTGCCCGTAGAGGTCATTTTGGGCATCATCGGTGTCGAGACGATTTATGGCCGCGACATGGGCAGCTTTCGCGTCATAGATACGCTGGCAACTTTGGCTTTTGACTTTCCAAAAACCGAAAAACGCGACCGCAGCGCTTTCTTTCAAGACGAGCTGGCTACTTTTCTCCTCTTGCAGCTCAAAAACCAAGCCGATCCTTTTGAGGTGCGCGGCTCGTATGCTGGCGCCATTGGCATGGGGCAGTTCATGCCCTCTTCGATCCGCAGCTTTGCCGTCGACTACGATGGCGATGGCGTGATCGATTTGAGCCATTCCGCCACCGATGTCATCGGCTCGGTTGCCAACTATTTCAAATCTTATGGCTGGAAGCGCGGCGCGGTCGCCACCTTCAACATCCAATTCGACCCGCAAACGCTGGATTTGGACCACCTGCTCGCGCCCGACATTTTGCCCACCTTTCGCCCGGCACAAATGCAGGCCAAAGGCGTGATCTTGCCGCCCACAGCTGAACAATACCCCGGCCCCTTAGCCTTGATTGAATTGATGAATGGCGACCCTGCCGTGGCAGGCAACGAGAAAGAATACCTCGCCGGCACCGAGAACTTCTACACCATCACCCGTTACAACCAAAGCAGTTATTACGCCATGGCAGTACTCGACTTGGGCGCGGCCATCCGTGAGCAAGCCGGGTTTTAGGCGCCTTGCCCCGGCGCGCTGGCTTGTTGTACAATAGTCGGCTCCATCCTCTACGCTCGCGCGACCCGCAATAAGGCAGGGTCGCATTGCAGTTCCAAGAAACTTGCCCGGCTTGCGCATGATGGCTTAGAAAGTGCACTATGAACCTGATTCAAACTCTTGAAAAAGAAGAAATGGACCGTCTGGGTAAGACGATCCCCCCATTCGCACCTGGCGACACCGTCATCGTGCGCGTGAATGTAGTCGAGGGCGCCCGCAAGCGTCTGCAAGCGTATGAAGGCGTTGTGATCGCTAAGCGCAATCGCGGCCTCAACAGCAACTTCATTGTTCGTAAAATCTCTAACGGCGAAGGTGTTGAACGCACATTCCAAACTTACAGCCCTATCATTGCGGATATCGAAGTCAAACGCCGTGGTGATGTTCGCCGCGCCAAACTCTACTATCTGCGTGATCGCAGCGGCAAGTCTGCGCGTATCAAAGAAAAATTGGTTCGTAGCAATAAAAAAGCCGCTTAAGCTCTTTTTTGCTATACCCAGTAAAAAGCCCGCTTCAAGCGGGCTTTTTTATTGCTCTGGGTTTAGCGGACACGCCCCACGGCTCGTGCGCTCCATCAGTAGTGCTAGGGGGCTTTTACACCCGCGTCTGGGGCATCGTCCGCGCCCTCGTCGTCATCCATACTGTCGTAATAGTCTTGATCAGATTCAGTTTTGCCACGCAACGCATCAATTTCAGACCTGCGCTTTTGCATATACGCATTGCGCATGAAGGTGTATTTATCCAGCGACGCTTCTTCTAGCAGGCTGCTAGCGACCAATAGATTAGCGCGCTTATCGACTAAGCGCAGCACGCCCAAGCTGTTGCGTGTTCGCACATCGTCAATATTGCGCACCAAGTCGTAATTGTTTTCCAGCGGCAGCACGGCGGTATCGCGCAAAGTGCTAGGGCCCATGACGGGCACCACCAGATACGGCCCAGACGGCACGCCCCAGCGCCCCAGGGTTTTGCCAAAGTCTTGCTTGTTGCGCTCAAATCCCATATCGCCCGCTACATTCACCAAGCCGCCCATACCAAAAAATGTATTGAAAGAGAAGCGAAAAAGGCTCTCGAGAAAGGGCTCGGCGCGCAGCTGCAAGGCGTGATTGACCACCGACCAGCCGTCTTCCACATTGTTAAAAAAGTTACCTACATGCAAGCGTACCGGCTGGGGAGTGACTTTTTCATAGGCCACAGCCACGGGCTTGGCGATGTTTTTATCCAGCCCCTCATTAAAAGCAAACATCTTGCGGTTAAAGGGCTCCCAGGGGTCGGCTGTATCGCGCTGGGTCTGCGTTTGCGTCGCGCAACCCGTCGCCAAAAGAGCTGCGAACAAGACCACACCACAAGCGATTTGGCGACTGTTGAATAACTGAGAGATCATGGTGAAACTTATGATGCCCTGGCAAAGGTTTAGGGTTGCGCAGCGGACTGCTCAGTCGTGCTGCTATTGGCAGTCTGCCCACTTTTGGCGCTATCGCCGCCTTCAGCCGCCTTGCTGAAGAGGAATTGCGAAATCAAGTTTTCTAGTACGACAGCAGATTGGGTACTGCTGATGCTGTCACCAGCGGCCAAGTCTTTTTCTTCGTAGCCCGCACTCACGCCTAAATATTGCTCACCCAACAGGCCGCTAGTCAGAATTTTCAGCGAGCTGTCTTTCGGGAATTTATAGGCGTCTTGTATATCCAAACTGACTGTTGCCTGAAAGGTATTTTGGTCAAAGCCGATGCTGGCAACACGACCAACCACTACGCCAGCGCTTTTGACGGGCGCATTAACCTTCAAGCCGCCGATGTCGTCAAAGCGCGCGCTGACGCTGTAAGTGGGCTGAAAGTTAATGCTCAATAAATTAGCGGCCTTGAGCGCCAAGAACAGCAGCGCCAAAGCCCCCAATAGGACGAACAAACCCACATAAACATCATTTTTCGAACGCTGCATGGTTGCGCTCCTTCTCAAATAGAAAACATTAAGGCAGTCAGCACAAAGTCCAGCGCCAAGACGGTAAGCGAAGCCATGACTACTGTGCGCGTGGTCGCATGGGAAACGCCGCTGGGCGTAGGCTCAGCGCAATAGCCTTGCAGCACAGCGATGAAACTAACCGCCACACCAAATATCAGGCTTTTGATGACGCCGTTACCGACATCACTCCAAACATCGGTACCAGCTTGCATTTGGCTCCAGAAGGCGCCCGCATCGATGCCTATCATGCCCACACCAACCAGCCAGCCCCCCATGACACCAACGGCGCTAAAGATCGCGGCCAAAATAGGCATTGTGATGACGCCTGCCCAAAAACGCGGCGCCATGACGCGCGCCATCGGATCGATGGCGGTCATTTCCATATAGTCCAGCACTTCCTCGCTTTTCATCATGCCGATCTCTGCCGTGAGTGAAGTGCCCGCGCGACCCGCAAACAAAAGCGCCGTGATTACTGGCCCGAGTTCGCGCACTAGGCTGAGTGTGACCATTACACCCAAGGCCTCAGTCGTGCCAAAGCGCTGCAAGATGTAGTAGCCCTGCAAGGCCAAGACAAAGCCCACAAACAAACCACTGACAGCAATGATGGCGAGCGAATAATTACCCAAGAAATGGATTTGATCGCGCACCAGAGAAAAACGCGCCAGCGATGAGGGCAAAAGGCGCAACAAGCGTAGCAATAAACGCGTACTCATGCCCCAATTGGCAAGCCAACGGCGCACGGCAAAACCCAGAAGGCCCAAGTATTTCATCGCGCCACTCCAAAGCCAAAATCGTCTTCTACGCTAGGCGCAGGGTAATGGAAGCGCACAGGGCCGTCGGCCTCGGCATACACGAACTGGTGCACCAAGGGATCGGTGCTGTTGCGTACTTCTTCGGGTGTGCCTTGGGCGCAGACCTTGCCATTGGCCAAAACAATCACCTTGTCGGCGATGGCAAAGGTTTCATCCAAATCATGGCTGACCACTATGCTGGTGACACCCAAAGATTGGCTCAGATCACGAATCAAACGCGCCGCTGTACCCAGCGAAATCGGATCCAGCCCCGCAAAGGGCTCATCATACAAAATCAGTTCAGGGTCAAGCGCAATAGCCCGCGCCAGCGCCACGCGCCGCGCCATACCACCTGAGATTTGGCTCGGCTTTAAATCACGCGCACCGCGCAAGCCCACGGCGTTAAGCTTCATCAGCACAATGTCGCGCACCATAGTTTCGGGCAAGTGGCTGAGTTCGCGCAGCGGGAAGGCGACATTGTCAAACACCGTCATATCGCTGAACAAAGCGCCATGCTGAAACAACATGCCCATGCGCTGGCGCATGGCATACAAGTCACTTTGACGCGCACGCGTCACCTCTTTGCCATCAAATACATAACTGCCACTGGTGGCTTGCACCAGTCCACCAATCACGCGCAAAACCGTGGTCTTGCCGCCGCCCGAGGCGCCCATCAAAGCCGTGACCTTGCCGCGTGGCACGCTCAAGCTCACGCCATCCAAAATCAGGCGCTCGGCAGAGTAGCCAAAGCACATGTCTTTGAGCTCGATCAAGGGGGTGGAGGTGGAATTCATGAAGTCATTGATGGTAACTGATTTGCCAAATACCCGTAGCGCTAGCGGCGAGCGCAAGCACCATACAACTTATCAGCGGGAGTCACTCTAACCTTTACCTTTAACTATCTTTTTCATAGCTACTCAGGCAGGTTTGACCGCTAAAAGTGACAAAAACTATCTTAAAAATAGGTTTTACTGGTCTCTCCCACTGAAAATGATGGTTGGCCCTGAAGAGGCCTTTGAGCGACAGGTGAGCGGCATCTGCACGACACAAAAAAAACGGCCTCCATTGCTGGAGGCCGCTCTCGCTAGGCCGCTTGACGATTTACTCGTCTGCTTCTAGCGTTTCGGCAGCAGACGCTTCTTGCGCTTGCGCCAATTCCTCTGCTTCCGCATCGGCAATCGCGCGGCGCTCGGCCTCGTCCATCTGCTCTTTCACTTGACGCGCTTCGTGGTAAGCCAAGCCCGTACCCGCTGGGATCAAGCGGCCGACGATGACGTTCTCTTTCAAGCCACGCAAATCGTCGCGCTTGCCCATGATGGCCGCTTCGGTCAGCACCCGCGTGGTCTCTTGGAAAGACGCCGCAGAGATAAACGAATCGGTCGACAACGAGGCTTTGGTGATACCCAAGAGCAAGTTGCTGAAGGTGGCTGGGATTTTCTCCTCAGCGCGCAGGGCGTCGTTGACATCCAGAATCTGGCTGCGCTCGACCTGCTCACCCGCAATGTAGGTCGAGTCGCCCACACTCTCAACCACCACGCGGCGCAGCATCTGACGAACAATCACTTCAATGTGTTTGTCGTTGATCTTCACACCTTGCAGGCGGTAGACATCTTGCACTTCGTCGACGATATAGCGCGCCAGCTCTTCAGCACCCAAAAGACGCAGAATGTCTTGCGGATCGGCGGGGCCGTCCACAATGCTCTCGCCCTTGTTGACCACTTGGCCTTCGTGCACGACGATGTTTTTCTCTTTCGGTACGAGCTCTTCCCAAACGCCGCCTTCTGGATCGGTGATTTGCAAGCGCACTTTGCCTTTGGTCTCTTTACCGAATGAAACCGTACCGGTTTGCTCGGCCAAGATGCCCTTGTCTTTCGGCGAACGCGCTTCAAACAATTCAGCCACACGCGGCAGACCGCCGGTAATGTCGCGGGTTTTCTGACCTTCGATCGGGACACGCGCCAAGATCTCGCCAGGGCCGACTTCTTGGCCATCGCGCACTTGCAACAAGGCGCCGATTTGGAAGCCGATGGTCACCGGATGCTCGGTGCCTGGGATTTTCACTTCGTTGCCCGTTTTGTCGATCAGACGCACTTGTGGGCGTACCACTTTGGCAGCGCCGCGGCGTTTCGGATCGATCACCACCAAAGTAGACAGGCCCGTGACCTCGTCCATTTGTTTGGCAACCGTCAAGCCTTCTTCGACATTCTCGAATTTGATCTGACCGGCGAACTCGGTGATGATAGGACGCGTGAGCGGATCCCAGTTGGCCAAGATCTTGCCGGCTTTGACGGCTTCGTCAGGCTTGATCGAGAGGATCGCGCCGTAAGGCACTTT
>CAZUUN010000026.1:0-15756 GCA_964622735.1 uncultured Burkholderiaceae bacterium
GCACACCGCTGACGACCAAGGTTTGCGCCGCGTGGTTTTTGCCAAAGCGCGCCATCTCTAGGCTGTCGCTGACGATGCCGCCGGTTTCTTCGGCCAAGTCTTGCAAATCAGGGTGCACATAGTAGTGCGACACCATCACCGCATTGCGCTCTTTCAAGAGCGTTTTGATTTTGGTTTTCAGCGCGCTGCGCTCAGCCGGCGTCGGCTCAGTGGGCACTTTAGCCCAAGCGTATTTGGTGCTGCACACGCCGCCCGCTTGCGGCATATCGTATTCAACAGCGATGGGGGGCAAAACGGCACTCATGGCGCATCCTTTTCTTAAAGAGCTGGCGACTCGCGCTTGGGTGAGAAAGCGTGGTCAAAACGCATGGAAAAATCGACCGCTTTGATGTCTTTGGTCAAGGCGCCAATGGAGATGCGGTCTACGCCCGTGGCGGCGAGTTCGCGCACGGTGCTCAGGTTTACGCCACCCGAAATCTCTAGGATGGCGCGACCTGCATTCAGAGCCACGGCTTGGGCCAACATGGCGCTGGGCATATTGTCGAGCAGCACCATGCGCGCGCCCGCGTCCAGCGCTTCTTCGAGTTGCTCGAGGCGCTCGACTTCGATTTCTACAAACTTAACGGCGGCGCCAAAAGCGGCCGCTTGGGCCAACACTTGGCGCACGCCGCCTGCGGCTTTGATGTGGTTTTCTTTCACCAAAATCGCGTCGTACAAACCCATGCGGTGGTTCAAACCGCCGCCGATGTGAACGGCGTACTTTTGCGCGACGCGAAGGCCGGGTATGGTTTTGCGCGTATCGACGATGCGCGCTTTGTTACCGGGCACCGAGGCGATCGCGTCGACATAGTCAGCGGTTTGCGTGGCCGTGGCCGAGAGCAGCTGCAAGAAGTTCAACATGGTGCGCTCGGCGCTCAGCAACTCGCGTGCCAAGCCCTCAAACTCCAGCACGATCTGGTCGGCTTGGCAGCGCTGGCCTTCGCGCACATTCCATTGCACGCTGCTGCTGGGCGCAATTTGGCGCAGTGTTTCTTCGACCCAGGGGCGACCGCAAATGACGGCCGATTCGCGCGCCAAAATGCGCGCGCCGGTGCGCACTTCGGGGCCGATCAGCATCGCCGTCCAGTCGCGTGCGGGCAGGCCTAAATCTTCGGCCAAGGCGCAGCCTACATCTTCGGCAAGTTGGGTCGGGCTGAGGTCAAAAGGGGTGGTGAACATGGCAAAGCGTGAGAGAGTAAAAGTGAAAATCAACGAACCATATTAGCGCAAAAGAAATGCGCTTGTGCTGCTGCGCTTGATGCCTTAGCAAGAGCGCTAAAAGAGCGATTTTTTAAGTGAAAAATGGCTGTAGGCGCTTTAAAACCTGCCTGAGCAGCTATTTATTTGGTAGTGGTGTGCTGTGGCTTTACAAGCCACGCGCGCTCATCCAGCGCACCAAGTCCAACCACATCTGCCGCGTCTCGGCTGTGTTGGGCGCTTGCAGCGCGTGTTTCAGCTCTATTGTCACCACGGGCATGCCGCGGTGTATGCCGGCGTAATTGCCCAAGCTGCCGGGGTAGATGCCGATTTGGTCGAGGTAGAGGCGCCCGAGTTTTTGCGGCGGTATGGTGGGGCCATCAAAGTCGAGCATGCCATAGGGCGCGTGGATGCTGACGATCAAGTTCGGTTTGAACTGGGCCATTTCTTCCATCAAATACTTGGACTCAGGCTCAGACAAAGGCGCATTGCCGGGCCAGCGGCGCGGGTCTTTTTTGGTTTTGACTTCCCAATATTTACGCGCATCGCGCTCCCAGTCGGGCGTGGGAAAGTTGCGGTTCAGGTCTACGCCGTGGGCGTTGAAGCGCGTGGGTTTTTTCGCCAAAATGCCGTCGGGATTAAGCCCCGGAATAAAGCGCCAATGCGCGTTGGCGGGGATCTCTTGCGCCAACTGCAACCAATGGAGCGCCAAGGTGACAGACGATAACTCGTCGCCATGAATGGCGCCTATGACCAAAACGCGCGTAGGCTTGGCGACGCCTGCTGGTGCGGGCAGGTCGCGTACCAAGAGCGGCTTGCCTCGTACCGAGTGGCGGCCACTGGCCTGCAGCGCCGATTGCGCGCAAAGGCTGCGGCTGACGCCGGGTATGCGTTTGAACAACAAGTAGCAAGGCTCTTCGGCGCTGCTTTTAGTCGGCGTAGCGGCTTTGCTGACAACTGTTTTGGGGGCTGGTGGGCTGGCTTTGGCCTTGGTTGGAGTGACCACGGGCTGCGGCTGTGTTAGGCGCAGCGGGGCTTTTGGCTGCGGACTAGGCGCGGGCTGCGCTTTGCTTGCGCTGATGCTGGGCGTGCGGCTTGGCGTAATGGTTGCTTGCGTGGCTTTCGGGCTGGTCTTACCACTCGCTGTTGGGCTGGCTTGCAGGGCTGGTCTTGGGTTTAGCGGCACCAGCGGGGTGTGACTGACTTGCGCATAGGTGTTGCTCGCTGCCAGCAGCGCGACAGCAAGCAAGGCCGCGCCCCAGCGGGGGCTGGCGGCGCGTGACTGCGGTCCTTGCAAGCTCATTCTGCGCCAAGCTTTATTTCAAGCCGGCAGCGGCGCGCAGCATGGCGGCCTTGTCGGTTTTTTCCCAAGTGAACTCTGGCTCCTCGCGGCCAAAGTGGCCGTAAGCGGCGGTCTTGGCATAAATCGGGCGCAGCAGGTCGAGCATTTGGATGATGCCTTTAGGACGCAGATCAAAATGCGCTTCCACCAATTTCGCCAACTCGTCGTCTGAGATCACGCCGGTGTTTTCGGTGTAGACCGTGATGTTCATCGGCTTGGCAACGCCAATGGCGTAAGCGACTTGAATTTGGCACTGTTTGGCCAAGCCCGCAGCGACGATGTTTTTGGCCACATAACGCGCCGCGTAAGCCGCTGAGCGATCAACCTTAGACGGGTCTTTGCCGCTGAACGCGCCGCCGCCGTGTGGGCAAGCGCCGCCGTAGGTATCCACAATGATTTTGCGACCCGTCAAACCGCAATCGCCTTGTGGGCCGCCGATGACAAAACGGCCCGTGGGGTTGATCAGGTATTTGGTGTCTTGCAACCACTCTTTGGGCAATACCGGTTTGATGATCTCTTCGATCACCGCTTCGATAAAGCTGGGCTTCATGGTGCGCTCGTCTTGGCTTTGGTCGGGGTGGTGCTGGGTCGAGAGCACGACGGTGTCGATGCTGTGCGGGCGGCCATCGACATAGCGCATGGTCACCTGTGCTTTGGCATCGGGGCGCAAGAAGGGCAGACGGCCGTCTTTGCGCAATTGCGCTTGGCGCTCTACCAAGCGGTGGGCGTAGTAAATCGGCGCGGGCATGAGCTCGGGCGTTTCGTCGCAGGCATAACCAAACATCAAACCTTGGTCGCCAGCGCCGATGTTCAAGTGGTCGTCAGACGCGTGGTCCACGCCTTGGGCGATGTCATTGCTTTGCTTGTCATAGCAAACCATGACGGCGCAGCCCTTGTAATCAATGCCGTATTCGGTGTTGTCGTAACCGATGCGTTTGATGGTGTCGCGCGCGACTTGGATGTAATCCACATGCGCGTTGGTGGTGATCTCACCGGCCAAAACCACTAAGCCTGTGTTGGTTAGCGTCTCGGCTGCGACACGGCTCAAAGGGTCTTGCTCAAAAATCGCGTCCAAAATGGCGTCCGAGATTTGATCGGCGACTTTGTCGGGGTGGCCTTCAGAGACAGATTCTGAGGTGAAGAGGTAATTGCTAGACATAAAACACTCCAAAAATAAAAAAGCGACTAACCGGCGTTGCCAGGTAAGTCGCTTGTTCAGCCTTGGCGAACGCTTTAGCAGATTTGCGCAGGCGCCCTAGTCGGGTGCCTGTGTCCGCCCTGCAAGTTGTTCTCTAACTCGGCGGTGTAAACCAAGGTTTACTAGCGCTTATTATAGGACTATGTCTAATCCCCTTTTACGCCTGCTGGCTCACCTGCCCCTGTGGCTTTTGCACGGTTTGGGCTGGTTGGGTGGCTGGGTCGCTTTTCTCGCCTCGGCCGACTATCGCCAGCGCTTTTTGGCGCACAGCCGACTAGCGGGCTTTTCTTTTAGCCAAGTGCGCGGCGCAGTGGGCGCGGCTGGGCAGCTTTTGGCTGAATTGCCACGGCTGTGGCTCGGGCCGCCGGTCGCGACCGAGTTCTTAGGTACCGAACACATAGACGCCGCTTTGGCGCGCGGCAACGGTTTGATTTTTTTAACCCCGCATATGGGCTGTTTTGAAATCACGCCACAAGCCTTTGCGCGCAAATATGCGAGCAGCGGGCAAAGCATCACGGTCTTGTTTCGCCCGCCGCGCAAAGCGTGGTTGGCGCCGCTGGTGAACACAGCGCGGGCGCGCCCTGGTTTGGCAGCCGCTCCCGCCACCCTGGCTGGGGTCAAGCAAATGCTCAAAGCGCTGAAAAAAGGCCAAGCCGTGGGCCTCTTACCTGACCAAGTGCCGCCTGCTGGCATGGGTGTGCTGGCGCCTTTTTTTGGGCGCGAAGCCTACACCATGACTATGGCGGCAAAGCTAGCCACGCAAACAGGCGCCACGGTCTTGTTGGCTTGGGGCAAGCGCTTGTCTTGGGGGCGTGGTTACACGGTCTATGTTGAGCCTGCGCCGAGCGCGCTGCCGACTGATGCCGCTGCTGCCAGCGCCGAAATCAACGCTTGGATGGAGCTGCTGATCCGCCGCTGCCCGCAGCAATACCTGTGGGCTTATGCGCGTTATAAAAGCGCGCCCCTGCCTGCGGCTGCCGCGCAAGCGAGTGTTGATTAGAGAGTTGCTGCTTGAGCAGCTATATAATTGATAGCTATTGAGTGGGTGTTTTCATTTGTTTGTTTTTTGCAGCCGCCACCGCTTGTTCCCTACATTCCATGACCTTGAGCCGCCATCTGCCCGACGAAACCGCCACGCAAGCCTTTGCGCAGCAACTGGCGGCTGCGCTCAATCGGCTCTTGCCCAGCCCTACAGGCATCAGCATCAGCTTTAGCGGGCAGTTGGGTGCGGGCAAAACCACTTTGATTCGTTATTTGCTGCAAACCCTGGGCATCAGCGGCCGTATCAAAAGCCCGACTTATGCCTTGGTGGAAGCCTATGAAAGCGCGCATTTCCCCATCTGGCATTTTGATTTTTACCGCTTAAGCGCGACCGAAGAATGGGAAGACGCCGGTTTTCGCGATGTGTTTGCCAGCCAAGGTTTGCGCTTGGTCGAGTGGCCCGAGCAACTGCCCGCCGATTTGGTGCGCTACGATTTGCACTTGCAACTGACACTCGCCAGTAGCAGCGATGTTGCTGTGAATGACAACGCTGATGCCGCGCCCGCGCGCCTTTTGCAACTGCAAGCCCACACCAATGTGGGCAAGCAAGTGCTGCACAATCTCACGCATGACTAGCCCGCACTCCTTCCCGTTGCGCTTGTTGGACGCAGCATCTTTGCAGCGCCGCGACCTGCTGCGCATGGGCGCGGTGGTGCTGCTCTTGGGGACGAATGAGATTGCTTTGGGCGCGTCTATTTTGGCGGTGCGCGTTTGGCCGGCCAAAGACTATACGCGTTTGACGATAGAGAGCGACGGCGTGTTGAATGCGACGCAAACCCTGGCGTATAACCCGCCGCGCGTGGTGGTCGATATTGTGGGTTTGGAGTTGAACGCCGACTTGCAAGAAATTGTGGGCCGCGTCGCCGGAGACGACCCCTATATCGGCAAAGTGCGCGTGGCGCAAAACCGCCCCGGCGTGGTGCGCATGGTGCTCGACTTGAAGCAGCGCGTCGAACCGCAGGTTTTTAGCCTGCCGCCCGTGGCAGCTTATCGCAACCGCTTGGTGCTCGATTTATACCCGACCAAAACCCAAGACCCTTTGGCCGAGTTGATTGCCAGCTATGCCGAAGAAACCGCTGCGCCCAATGCGAGTAATGCCGAGATCGAAGACAAAATCGCGGCTCTGCTGGCGCAGCAAAACCAACCGCAGCCGAGCAGCCAACAAGACGATTTGGCCAGTTTGATTGAGAGTTTTGAGCAGAGCAATCGCAACCCGCCGCTGATCAAACCTGATAAAAAACCGCACGAATTTGCCACAGCGCCCAAGCCGCAAGCGCCGGTGGCGCAGCCGCCCACCGCGGCCGCGCCTACTCGTGGTGGCAGTGCCGGGCGCACGCAGCGCCTCATCATCGTGGCGCTCGACCCTGGTCACGGCGGCGAGGATCCCGGCGCTATTGGCCCCAATGGCACGCGCGAGAAAGACATTGTGCTGATGATCGCCAAGCGCTTGCAAGCGCGCATCAATGCCAGCAGCGTCAATGGCAACCCGATGCGCGCCTTCCTCACACGCGACGCTGATTTTTTCGTCCCTTTGAAAACGCGGGTGCAAAAAGCGCAAAGCGTGCGCGCTGATTTGTTTATCAGCATCCATGCCGATGCCTTTATTACCCCACAGGCGCGTGGCGCCAGCGTTTTTGCCCTGAGCCAACGCGGTGGCTCCAGCGCCGCCGCGCGCTGGTTGGCCGACAAAGAAAACCAAGCCGATGCCGTGGGCGGCGTCAACATCAAGGCCGATAAAAGTGTGCGCGATATCTTGGCCGATATGAGCGTGACCGCGCAAATTCGCGATAGCATGAAGCTGGGCAGCCATGTGCTGGGCGCCATCGGCAGTTTTGCGCGTTTGCACAAGCCGCGCGTTGAGCAGGCCAGCTTTGCGGTGCTCAAAGCAGCAGAAATTCCGAGTGTGCTGATAGAAACCGCTTTCATCAGCAACCCTGAGGAAGAGCAGCGCTTGCGCGATTCGGATTACCAAGAGCGTTTGGCTGAGGGCGTGATGCAGGGCATTAAAAAATACTTTGCCGCCAATCCGCCGCTGGCGCGTGGGCGCCAGGTTTAAGCGCGAAAGACATACGCATGAACACCCCAGCCAGCTCACGCGTGAGCGCCGAGCGCCAACGCCAAGGTTTGATCTTGGCTGTGACGGGTGCCATGGCCTTCAGCGCCAAAGCCATCATCGTCAAGCTGGCTTACCGCTACCCTGGTATTGATGCCATCACGCTGCTGATGTATCGCATGCTGTTTGCCCTGCCTTTCTTCATTGGTCTGAGCTGGTGGGCGGGGCGCGGCCAAGCGGCGCTGTCGCGGCGCGACTGGGGCATTATTTTTTTGCTGGCTTTTTTGGGCTATTACGTGGCCAGCTTTGCCGACTTTTTGGGTCTGCAATACATCAGCGCGGGGCTCGAGCGTTTGATTCTGTATCTCTGCCCGACCATAGTTTTGCTCATGGGTTATTGCTTTTTCAAGCAAAGCATCAAGCGAGCGCAAATCATGGGCATGGTGGTCAGCTACATCGGCGTGCTGGTGGTGTTTGCGCAAGAGTTGCAGTTTGAGGGTAAAAATGTCAGCCTCGGTGCGGCTTTGATTTTTCTCAGCGCCCTGAGCTACGCCATGTATTTGGTCGTCAGCGGCAAAATCGTGCAGCGCATCGGCCCTATGCGCTTGGCGGGTTGGGCCACCACCATTGCCAGCGTTTTGTGTTTGGCGCAGTTTGTACTGCTGCGACCCATGGCGGCAGCGGCCGTGCCGCAGCCGGTGTTATGGCTGTCCTTGCTCAATGGCGTTTTGTGTACGGTGATACCCGTCACGCTGACCATGCTGGCGATCGAGCGCGTGGGCGCAAGTGCCGTCTCGCAAGCGGGCATGATAGGCCCGATGTCGACCATCATCATGGGCATTTTGATTTTGGATGAGCCATTCAGCATCAGCCTCGTGATCGGTACGCTCTTGGTCTTAGCGGGTGTTTACATCACCAATCGCCGTTGAGTTCGCTATTAAAAAAGTAGCTGCTCAGGCAGGTTTGACGGCTTAAAATGCCAAAAAGACATAAAAAACGCCTCTTTCGAGGCGTTTTTTGCAGGCAAGCCGCGCGCGGCTTGAAGCTTCGTGGTTTAAGCCGCAGCTTGTGGCTCTTCTTCTTGCGCGGCTGCCAACCAGTAACCGGCGTTAAAGGGGCTAGACATGCGCAGCGCCAGCGGTGAAATGTCGAGCAACTTGTCGGTGGGCAATTTTTCTTGGGCGTCTTCACCATCGATGATGATGGAGGCGCTGCCGTCATTGGCGCGCGCGACAGAGAAAGAGTAGAAGCAACGGAAAGGCGTTTTGCGATCGCTCCAGTAGTCAGACACATCGCGGAAGATGTCCATCAACTGCTCGCGCACTTCTTTGTCAAAACGCGGATTGCAGGGGATGTGTTCGAGTACGACGACAAAGCCGTTTTGCGCGCCCGCTTTGTGAATCGGGTCGGTCAGGCAGTCGTAGAGGGCATCAAAATTTTTGCCAAAGTGCACGGGCAGATTGAATTGCGCGGCGATGGTGTCCAGCACATCTTGCTTTTGCTGCACTTTGGCCAAATTGGCATAGAGGAAGTGGTGACCCGCTTCGGTGGCGGCGTTTTGCAGCTCGCTCACGCTGTGTGCGCGAATGGCCTGAACCAAATTGGTTTTCATCGTGCGAAAGTTAGCCATGTCAAACTCCAGTACAAAAATAAAAGAAAGTGAAAAAATCAGGGTTGCGCTTGAATGCGCATAAAGCTGGCGTAGTGGTCGGCGCTGTAATAGCAGTCGTCCGGTTGCCGCGGTGCCCAGCCGCCGCAGACGATGCGCTTGGCACCGCGTGCGGGCGTAAAGTCATTGGCCGCGACCGTGTATTCACGGTAATAGCCCCGCTTTTGTTTGGGCAAAATTTGCTCGCGGTTGAAAAACACGCTGCCGTCCTTGTCAAACCGAAAGGGCCCACCTTGCAGCACCAGCGCATAAACCTGCTGGCCCTGTTTGGGCAAGTCTTTCAGGGCGATGGTGGCTGTGTTGCGGTAAGTGGTGGTCGCCGCAGGCTCTTGGCCGTGCCAGCGGCGCGCTTGTGATTCTTGCGGCAAGGCCCAGCCCAAGGCCAGCATGAGCAGGGCCAAAGATGCAGCAGCAAGCCCAGATCGGTGCGCGAAGAAGGCGCTGAATGGGGCTGAAAAACGAGTGCGCATGGGGGCGGGATTAAATAGGGGGCAGAAAAAAGCAGAAAAAAGGGGGGGCGAGGCGCCGCCCATATGGCTTGCGCAAAGAGCTAAGGGTTATTACTGCCGTAGCAGCGGGCGAGTGTCGCACAAAGCCATTTTTTGTGCAAGGCAGCAAAGCCCAATCACCACTGGATACTAGGAGATAGGATTTTTACAATGTGAGTAATCGCTATTGTGTTAAGCCTTTGTTTAAAAAGACTGACGATTCTTTTTCCCTGGAAGCCAGATTCATCTTGACAAGCAAAATGCAGCTAGGTATAGGGTTGGCAGCGGGCGCTAAGGGGACAGCCAGCGCCGGTTTTAAATAGTTAGTGAGCGCTCGCGTATTTTGCTTTTTTGCCGCTTGGGTGGGCTGGTGCCGCAGGCGCGAGGGGCGAGCAAATGCGCAATAGCGCCCAAGCGCTCAGGGCTGAATTTGCCCGCGCACGCCGCGCGTGAGTTCGAGCACGCCGCTGTCGGCCTGGTACTGCATGGCACCGGCGCGAAAGCGCAATTTGCCGCGCACGATATCCACCGCTTGTGGTGCCACGATCAGCTGGCCTTTTTGCGTGATGTGGAATTGTTCGCCGCGCAGCTCCATCTCGGGCGTGGCGTCAAAGCTGGTGCGCGTGATGACGGCGCCGCCCTGCAAAGTGACATCGCTGGCATTGTCATTGCTGATGGCTTTTTGGGCGCTGGCGAGTATTTTGCTGCCGCTGGCTTGTTGCTGCTGAATGCGCGGCTGCTCGATAAACATTTCACCACTGCTGTAATGCTGCAAACTGCTGCCCGCAATGGCATTGCTGGCTTGGCCGTCGGCCTGATAGGTGACGGTGGAAAACTGCTTCATTTCGTAATCGAGTATGCGCGCGGGCTCCGCTTGCACCGTCAGCGGCACTGGGTTTTGGCGCACCAACCACCAGCTGAGCAAGGCCAAGACCGCCATGAGAAAAGCAGGCAAGTACAAAGACAGCAATTGGTAGCTGCGCTGGCTGATGGTGGACAGAAGCTTCATGGCTGGATTTTAGCTACTATTTAAATAGCTGCTCAGGCAGGTTTGATGCTGGAAATAAGCCATTTAAGCATTTTTTTCTAAATTGCCTGCACGGTGCTTTTCTAATTGCACGGCGTATTGGCCGGACACTTGCAGCAAGATGTCGATCAACTCGCGCGCCGCGCCGTGGCCCCCGCGCGCTTGCGTGGTGTAGTGGGCGACGGCCTTGGCCTCGTGGTGGGCGTTGGCCGGGGCGCAAGCCAGCGCCGCGTGACCCAGCAGTGGCAAATCGGGCCAGTCATCGCCCATGGCGCCGGCTTGGCCCCAAGTCAGGCCCAGTTGCGCCAGCAGTTTTTCGGCGGCGGGTAATTTGTCTTCGGTGCCCAGGGCAAAGTGATTGATGCCCAAATGCCCCAAGCGCGTGCGCAGCGCGGGTGAATCGCGACCGCTGATGATGGCGGCGACGATGCCTGCGCGTTGCAGCATTTTTAAACCGTGGCCATCGAGCGAGTTAAAGGTTTTTAGCACCTCGCCTTGGTCCGAGTAATACAAACTGCCGTCAGTCAGCACACCATCGACATCAAAGAAAACGATGCGCACATTTTTGGCGCGGGCAAACAAGCCCTCGGGCAGGGCCAGCGCGGTGTAGGGCGCGAGTGCTTGTGGGGTGGTGGCGGGCAGTTGGTTCATGGCAAATCGTGAATGGGGGGTTACGAAGCAAGGCGCTTAAATCACTTTAGCGCGTAACAAATCATGGGTGTTGAGTGCGCCGACCAGCACGCCGTTTTCGTCGACGGCCAGCACGCTGTTGATGTGGTGCTCTTCCATCAAAGCCACCGCATCCACCGCCAAAGCTTGCGCGCGGATGCTGCGCGGGCTGGTGTGCATCAACTCGCCCGCCGTTTTACTGCGCAGCTCGGTGCCCGCTTCAATGTGGCGGCGCAGGTCGCCATCGGTAAAGATACCCAGCGGCTTGCCCGCGGCATCCACAATCGCGGCGGCGCCCAAGCCCTTGGCGCTCATCTCGCGCATCAGCTCGGTCAGGCTGGCATCAGCCAACACACGCGGCACGGCTGCGCCCGCGCGCATCACATCTTCGACGCGGGTGAGCAGCTTGCGTCCGAGCGAGCCGCCGGGGTGCGAGCGCGCAAAATCTTCGGCGGAAAAGCCGCGCGCTTTGAGCAAAGCCACCGCCAGCGCGTCACCCAGCGCCAATTGCGCCGTGGTGCTGGCCGTAGGCGCTAAATTGAGTGGGCAGGCTTCACGGCTGACGCTGCTGTTGAGCACCACATCGGCGTGCTGCGCCAAGCTCGATTGCAGCCCGCCCGTCATGGCTATTAGCGGCGCGCCCATGCGTTTGATCAGCGGCAAAATGCTGGTGATCTCGGTCGATTCGCCCGAGTTAGAAATCGCCAGCACCACATCGGCGCTGGTCACCATGCCTAAGTCGCCGTGGCTGGCTTCAGCCGGGTGCACAAAAAAAGCCGGCGTGCCGGTTGAGGCCAGCGTGGCGGCGATTTTGCGCCCCACATGGCCGCTTTTGCCCATGCCCATGATGATCATGCGGCTGTTGCAGTCCAAGCAAATTTGCACCGCGCGGCCAAAGGCCGCGCCCGAGTCGGCTTGAATGTGGGCGGCGATTTCGGCCAGCGCGTCGCGCTCGATTTCCAGCGCTTCGAGTGCGAGTTGAATGATGGGGTTGGCAGTCATGCCCTCATTGTATGTATTTGCTGCACAGGCGCGGCTAGCGGCCACGCTTTGCTTTATGATTTTGCCTGCTGCGCCGCTAAATTTAAACGATTTATGCCTGTAAGGGCTGCCAAACCTGCCTGAGCAGCTAGCGAAACAATAGTAATAAGCCTTTTGAAGAAAGAAGTCCTATGCCGGTTAATTTCACCGTTGCGCAGCCCGAGTCGCTGCACCCCATCGCTGGCGTGCGCATCGGCACCGTGGCTGCGGGCGTGCGCAAGGTGGGGCGCCAAGATGTGAGCGTCTTTTTGCTGGATGAAGGCGCGAGCGTCGGCGGTGTCTTTACCACCAATCGCTTTTGCGCCGCGCCAGTGCAAATCGCCCAAAAGCATTTGGCACAGGGCGCGCAGATTCGCGCCTTGGTCGTTAACACTGGCAACGCCAATGCGGGCACGGGCGCTGATGGCTATGCGCGCGCTGAGGCGGTTTGCGCAGCGCTTGCGCAAGCGCTGAATATGAAGCCCGAGCAAGTGCTGCCCTTTAGCACCGGCGTCATCATGGAGCCGCTGCCGAGCGACAAAATCATCGCCGCGCTGCCTGCTGCCATCAGCCACGCAGTCGCAGACAACTGGAGCGCGGCGTCACAGGCCATCATGACCACCGACACCGTGCCTAAAGCCCATAGCGCACAAGCACAAATTGGCGGGCGCACCATCAGCGCCACGGGCATTAGCAAAGGCGCGGGCATGATCCGCCCGAATATGGCGACCATGCTGGGCTATTTGGCGACCGATGCGGCAGTGGCGCCCGCGCTCATGCAAGAGCTGACGCGCCGCGTAGCGGATGCATCCTTCAACCGCGTCACGGTCGATGGCGACACCTCGACGAACGACTCCTTCATCATCATCGCCAGTGGCCAAGCGGGCAATGCGCCGATCACGACGCTGGATGGCAGCGACGGCCAAGCGCTGCTGCAGCTTCTCACCCAAGTGGCGCAGTATTTGGCGCAAGCCATCGTGCGCGATGGCGAGGGCGCGACCAAATTCATCACCATAACGGTCAGTGGCGGCAAGACCGACGCCGAGTGCGCCCTCGCGGCTTATGCCATTGCCCATTCGCCTTTGGTCAAAACCGCTTTTTTCGCCAGCGATCCGAATCTGGGGCGCATCTTGGCCGCCGTGGGTTATGCTGGCATTGCCGATCTAGACCAAAGCAAAATCGAGTTGCATCTAGACGATGTGCATGTCGTCACCCAAGGCGGGCGCAAAGCCAGCTACCAAGAGGCTGATGGCCAGCGCGTGATGAAGCAAAGCGAGATCACGGTCAAGGTCGATTTAGGGCGCGGTAGCGCGTCTCAAACGGTCTGGACTTGCGATTTAAGCCACGACTATGTGACCATCAACGCCGATTACCGTTCTTGATGCACAAGCGCCTGCGCGCCTCTGTCTAGAATGGGCCGAGCAGCAGGCGCTGCATAACGGCAATACAAGACAGAGGAGATGGCTTTGATCAGTTTGCATCCCACCCGCGTTTGGCTTCGTGGCAGCGCAGCGCTTTTTGTGGCGGCTTTCAGCGCGGCTTTTTTGACTGCGTGTCAGCCAGCGGCACTTGATGTCGGGCAAGCACCTGTGCAAACCTTGCCCGCCAATACCCAAGTGCGTGTCGTGCAAACGGGCAATATACCCAACCACCGCAGCAGCATGTGGCGCACCAATGGCGCTGCCGTTTATGCCGCGGCCACACCTTTCTTTGGGCAGGCGGCTGTGGCGCAGCCCTTGCCGCCGCAAAATCTGCCCGCTCACCCGTGGTTGGCCGCGCAAGGCAATAACGGCATGCACGCCGACAGCTACGGCGGCAAAGCCACCCATTGGCCCGCTCCGCTGGGGCGTAACCCCTTAGTACGGGCTCAATCATTTGGCAAATTTTTTGGTGGCGAATGTGCCACCGTCAGCCACGACAGCCAGCAGCGCCTGATGTCGGTGTGTGCCACAGTGTTGAGTTTCAAGCTGTATTTGCTGGAACGCGACACGCTCCAAGTGCTGGCGGTACAAGACTTGCCGCTGCGCGCATCGAACAAAACCCTGCAAATGCGCAAGATCATGGCCGACACCTCGGGCGGCGCTTACTACCATTTGCTCAAGGGCGACAAGCCTTTGATCGCCGATGCCGAGGGCTTTTTGAATGTGTTCTCGGTGCGCGAGAGCGCTGAGGGCCCAAGCTGGCAGACCGAAGCGCGCTACGACCTCAACCCCGTGTTGCCCAAAGGCTATTTGGTGACCGACGCCATGCCCGACTGGGCCGGTAATATTTGGTTCATCACGCGCCAAGGGCTGGTCGGCGTGCTCGATGCGCAAAGCAAAAAAATCCGTACTTTGCAATTGCCAGGCGAAGAAATCCAAAACTCCTTCAGCATTGCCGCCGATGGCGTTTACATCGTCTCAGACCGCGCGCTTTATCGCTTTGAAGCCGACAGCCAAGGCCAGCCGCGCTGGACTTGGCGCGAGGCGTATGAGAACGACCACCGCAGCAAGCCGGGCATGATAGGCACGGGCTCGGGCACCACGCCCACTTTATTGGGCCAAGACTTTGTTGCGATTACCGACAACGCTAGCCCGCGCATGCATGTGAATGTTTACCGTCGCCAGCCCGCATGGGCCGGCAAGCGCGCGGTTTGCAGCGTACCCGTCTTTAAACCCGAACGCAGCACCACCGACAACGGCATGATCGGCTACGGGCGCAGCATAGTGGTGACGAATAACTATGGCTACGACGCGCCCACGCGGCCGGTGTGGACCGAGGGCGGCATCAGCCGCATCGACATCAACGCGGCAGGCACAGGCTGTGATTTGGTTTGGACCAGCGCCGAGGCTTCGCAAAGCGTGGTGCCCAAACTCTCGACCCAAACTGGGCTGATGTATATCTACACACGCGAGCCTGTGCCCGGCTACGATGCGCGCGAAGACCCCGCCTATGCTTGGTATTTGACGGCGCTCGACTTCCGCACGGGCGCGACGCGCTTCAAGCTTTTGACGGGCACGGGTCTGCACTACAACAACAACTGGGCGCCCATCACGCTCTCGCCTTGGGGTACGGCTTATGTGGGCGTCTTGGGTGGTTTAGTCGCGGTGAAAGACGGCGTAGCAGTACCTTGAGATTCACTATTGAATTGCTAGCTGCTCAGGCAGGTTTGACGGCTTAAAATGCCAAAAACGGCCTGATTTTTATTGAAATAAGCCATCAAGCAGCAGTTTCTGACTGCTGTTTCGCTTGTGGCTGCGCTTTTAGTCGCGCGGGCGCGCCAAGCGTTGCAGGCGCTCTGCGTCTTTGATGTGTATCGCCTTTTGCTTCACATCGATCAGGCCGTCGTCGACAAATTTGCTGAAAGTGCGGCTCACGGTTTCGAGCTTCAGGCCTAAATAGCTGCCGATCTCTTCTCGCGTCATGCGCAAGACCAAATCGGTCGATGAAAAGCCGCGTGTGTGCAAGCGCTGCGTCAGGTTGACGAGGAAAGCGGCCAAGCGTTCCTCCGCGCGCATGGTTCCCAGCAGCATCATGATGGACTGGTCGCGCACAATCTCGCGGCTCATCACCTTGTGTAAATGGCTTTGCAGTGCTTTGACTTCGAGCGAGAGCTCGGCGATGCGCTCAAAGGGCATGATGCAAATTTCCGCATCTTCCAGCGCAATCGCATCGCAAGCGTGGGCATCGTGCGCCACGCCGTCTAGGCCCAGCATCTCGCCCGCCATCTGAAAACCCGTCACATGGTCGCGGCCATCTTCGGCCTGCACCGTGGTTTTAAAAAAGCCCGTGCGCACGGCATAGAGTGAAGTGAAGCGCTCGCCCGTGCGGTACAAAGCCTCGCCGCGTTTGACCTTGCGCCGCGTGGCGACCAATTGGTCGAGCCGCTCTAAATCGTCTTTGCTCAAACCCACCGGCATGCACAGCTCGCGCATATTGCAGGTCGAGCAAGCCGCTTTGACTTGGATGGGGGTGATGGCTTCGCGCGGCAAGCAGGGTTTACCTGGAGGGGTCAGCGCCTGCGGGCTGGGGCT
>CAZUUN010000027.1:0-15235 GCA_964622735.1 uncultured Burkholderiaceae bacterium
CCAGTATCTCTAGCGTTTTCGGGTGCAACTCGCCACTGTCTTGGTGCAGAAACAGCGCCAAAGGCACGCCCCACGAGCGCTGACGGCTGATGCACCAGTCGGGTCGGTTGGCGATCATATTGTGCAAGCGCACCTTGCCGTTGGCAGGGTAGAAGGCGGTTTCTTCAATCGCGGCGAGCGCCAACTCGCGCAGGCTTTTGTCTTGCGGGTCAGTGGCAAAGACGCCAGCCGTGTCGGCTGTTGGTGCATCCATGCGAATGAACCACTGCGCCGCTGCGCGGTAAATGACCGGCGTTTTGTGGCGCCAGCAATGTGGGTAGCTGTGTTGCAGGTCGGATTGGGCAAACAAGCGACCAGCATCTTGCAGCGCGGCGATCACGACGGGCACAGCCTTCCAGATGTGTAAGCCACCAAACAGCGGAAAGTCGGCCGCGTAGCAGCCGTTGCCTTGCACCGGATTGAGAATGTCGTCGTACTGCAAGCCGTTTTGCACGCAGCTTTGAAAGTCGTCCAGACCGTAAGCAGGCGCGGCATGCACAATGCCCGTGCCGTCTGCGGCGGTGGCGTAATCGGCCAAATAAACAGGCGCTAGGCGCGCATAGCTGCCCGCGTTTTCCACATCGTGCAGCGGGTGTTTAAAGGTTAAATGCTCGAGCACGCTGCCCGGCGCGCTCGCCAGCACTTCGCCCGTGGTGCCGTAGCGCGTTAAGCAGGATTCGACCAAAGCTTCGGCCAGCAGCAACACGCCTTTAGGCGTATCGACCAGGCAGTAGTTCAGCGTTGGGTTGACATTGAGGGCTTGGTTGGCCGGAATGGTCCAAGCTGTGGTCGTCCAAATCAAGGCAAAGGCTTTTTTGTCAGCGGGCAGAGCGGGCAAGCCAAAAGCGGCGGCTAATTTTGCAGGCTCGGCGGCTTCAAAGGCGACATCAATGGCGCTGGATTTTTTGTCTTGGTACTCGATCTCAAACTCGGCCAGCGAAGACGCGCAATCAAAACACCAATAAACGGGCTTGAGCCCGCGGTAGACAAAGCCGCGTTGCATGATGCGCGTGAAGATGCGCAGCTCTTCGGCTTCATTCACAAAATCCATGGTTTTGTAAGGGTGGTCCCAGTCGGCCAAAATCCCTAAGCGTTTGAAGTCAGCGCGTTGGCCTTCGATTTGCTCAGTGGCGAAGGCGCGGCTTTTGGCCTGCATCACATCGCGGGGCAAATTGCGGCCGTGGAGCTTTTCAATCGCGTTTTCAATCGGCAGGCCGTGGCAATCCCAACCGGGAATGTAGGCCGCATCAAAACCCATGAGCTGGCGCGTTTTGACGATGCTGTCTTTCAGTATCTTGTTCACCGCATGGCCGATGTGGATGCTGCCATTGGCATACGGCGGGCCGTCGTGCAGCACGAATTTGGGCGCACCTTGGCGCGCTGCGCGCAGTTGTTGGTAGACGCCTTTGTCATCCCAAGCCTGGGCCCAAGCGGCTTCGCGTTTGGGCAGGTCGCCGCGCATGGGGAAGGGCGTGTCGGCCAAATTCAAGGTGCTGCGGTAGTCGATTTTGTCGCTCATGGTCGTGGGGTTTAGTGTGTAAAAGGGCGGCGGGCTTAAAGCAGCGCCGCGGGCGCAGTGGCTAGCGCGTCGAGTGGGGTTTCTTGGCTAAACCAGGCTCTTGCGTCTGCACAGTCTTGCTCGATGCCTTGCATGAGCAAATCCAGACTGGCGTATTTCAATTCTTCGTGCAGTTTGTGCAAGAGTTCGACGCGAATAATTTTACCGTAGGCATGGTCCTGCGGCAGCGCTGGCGGCCAGTCCAGTACATGGGTTTCTAGCAGCACGCGGCCGCCATTCACATCGTTCGCATCGATCGATGGGCGGATGCCAAAGTTGGCCACGCCTTGCAAAGGCGTAGGGCCTATGCCATGCACCATGACGGCAAAAATGCCGCTGGCGGCAGGTTGCCACAGATGGTGGCGCGATGAGAAACGCAAATTCAAAGTTGGGAAGCCGCCCGGGCGTTGCGGCCCTTTACCCAACTCACGCCCGAGTTTGCGACCGTGCACCACATGGCCGCTGACGCTGTAGGGGCGACCCAACAGTTTGGCAGCTTCTTGCATGCGGCCGGCGGCCAAAGAGGCGCGCACGGCAGAGCTGGAAACGCGCAAGCCATGCACTTCATAGCTGTTCATGCGCGCCACATCAAAATGCGCGGCAGCACCGGCGCGGTCTAAAAAGTTGTAGTCGCCCAAACGCTTGGCACCAAAGCGAAAGTCATCGCCGACCAGCACATACTTGGCATTCATGCTGTGCAGCAGCACTTCATCGACAAAGGCTTGCGCGGGCATGGCGGCTAGCTTCGCGTTGAAGGGCAAAATCACTGCGGCATCTAAGCCGCAAGCGGCCAGCTCTTGCAGCTTGTCGCGCAGGGTCGAGATGCGGGCCGGTGCCAGCTCAGGCTTGCCCAATTGCGCGGCAAAAAAATCGCGCGGATGCGGCTCGAAGGTGAGCGCGCAAGCCTTCAGGCCACGGTGCTTGGCCTCATTTTTGAGCAAAGCGATCATGGCCTGGTGGCCGCGATGGACGCCGTCAAAATTGCCTATGGTGAGGGCGCAACCTGCTTGCAAATCACGCAAAGCAGCAGCTTGGAGGCCGCGAAAAACTTTCATGGGGCGGTATTCTTGTGCAAAGCGCTACTTTTTTAATAGCTGCTGTGGCAGTGTTTTTGGGTTTTACAGGCTTAAATTATATATGAATGTCTATTCGCTATAGACCAAACGCGCCTGGCCGCCGTCAGCTTCCAGCATCCAGGCTGCCAGCGCGGCATCACTGGGATAAAAGCGTGCTTTAGCGCCCAGATCGATCTCGCCCGTGCAATCAGCGCCCTGTATGCGCAGGCGCACCGCCACGCCTTTGCTGCTGGTGTAGCCATCGTCTAAAGTGATGGTTTGCGGCGGAAATTCGCGCAGTAGCGCCGCAATATGGGGCAGGCGCGTAGAGTTGCCTTGAATGCTCAGGCGCAAATACTTGGCAAACTGCAAGCGCGCGCCCGCCAAATCCCAAATTTGCTGTGCGTTAAAGCGCAAACCGCCGCTGAAGCGGTCTTCGCGGCAAGCACCTTGTAAGACCAGCAGCTCATCTTCTTTGACCAAAGCGATCTGCGCCTCAGGCGTGTTGGCGCTGAATGCGATATCCATTACACCCGATTTGTCATCGAGCTTGAGCAGCAGCATTTTGCCGCGCGCGGTGTTGGCCCAGCGCATATCGCGCACGATGCCCGCGATGGTTTTTTGGTCGCGGCTGTCTTGCAGCTCGCCGATTTTTTGCGAGATGAATTGCCGCACTTCGAGGGCGTAAGCATCGAACAAATGGCCGGAGAGATAAAAGCCGATGGCGAGTTTTTCTTGCGCCAGCTGCGCGCGCGTGTCCCAAGGCGTGGCATGCACCAAAGCCGGCTCTTGGTGGCTGGCGTGGGTGTCATCCTCGTCGCTGTCGAACAAGCCGCCTTGGTTGGCGTGCGCTTCTTGGGCCGCAGCAAAGCTCAAACCTATATCGACCGAAGCCAGCAGCGAAGCGCGATTGAGTTGCAGGCTGTCAAACGCGCCTGCGCGTATCAGCGCTTCGATGGTGCGTTTGTTCACGCGCTGCTTGTCGATGCGGCGCATAAAGTCAAAGAAAGAGCTGTAAGGGCCATGGGCTTGGCGCTCTTGCACGATGGACAAAATCGCCTGTTCGCCCGTGCCTTTGATGGCGCCCAAGCTGTAGCGGATGGTGTCGTTGCTGACGGGCTCGAAGTGGTAATTGCCACGGTTGACATCGGGCAGTTCGAACTGCAACTGAAAGCCCTTGGCGTCTTCGACCAAGACTTGCAGCTTGTCGGTGTCGCCCATCTCCACCGTCATATTGGCGCAATAAAACTCGGCGCTGTAATGGCGCTTGAGCCAAGCGGTGTGATAAGCGAGCAGGGCGTAGGCAGCGGCGTGCGATTTGTTGAAACCGTAGCCTGCGAACTTTTCCATCAAGTCAAAAATCTCATCGGCCTTGGGGGCGTCGATGTTGTTTTTGGCCGCCCCAAGGCGGAAAATCTCGCGCTGCTGCGCCATTTCTTCAGGCTTTTTCTTGCCCATGGCGCGGCGCAGCATGTCGGCAGCGCCCAGCGAGTAGCCGCCCAAAATCTGCGCCGTCTGCATCACCTGCTCTTGATAGACCATGATGCCGTAGGTCTCGGCCAGCATATTCGCCACCAGTGGATGCGGGTATTCGACTTTCTCGTCGCCGTGCTTGCGCGCCACAAATGTCGGAATCAAATCCATAGGCCCAGGGCGATACAGGGCATTGAGCGCGATCAAATCCTCAAAGCGGTCGGGCTTGGCGTCTTTCAGCAGGCGGCGCATACCGGGCGACTCGAACTGGAACACCGCTTCGGTGCGACCTTTGATAAAGATGTCGTCAAACACTTTTTTATCGGTCAGCGGCAGTTGGTCGTAGGCGAAATTCTCCCGCCCTTGGTGGCGCTGTTGGATCAACTTGCGGCCGATTTCTAAAATCGTCAGCGTTGCCAGACCCAAAAAGTCGAACTTCACCAAGCCCGCGGCTTCGATATCGTCTTTGTCAAACTGGCTCACCGCCGAGGCGCTGCCGGGCTGCTGATACAGCGGGCAAAAATCGGTGAGCTTGCCCGGCGCGATCAAAACCCCACCAGCGTGCATACCGATGTTGCGCGTCAAGCCTTCGAGCTTGCGCGCCATGCTCATGAGCAGTTGCACTTGCTCTTCTTTGGCTTCGCGCTGCGCCAACAAAGGCTCGGCTTCGCTGGCGTAGGTGTATTTGTCGCCGTCTTTTTTCTGCGCGGGCGGTTTCGCCAGCGTGACATTGAGGCCAGGTTTGTTCGGTATCAGCTTGGTGATGCTGTCGCAAAAGCCATAGCCCAATTCAAGCACGCGGCCCACATCACGAATCACGCCGCGCGCGGCCATGGTGCCGAAAGTGGCGATCTGACTGACGGTGTTTTTGCCGTATTTGTCTTTGACATAGTCGATCACGCGGTCGCGGTTGCTTTGGCAAAAGTCGATGTCAAAGTCGGGCATGGACAAGCGTTCGGGATTCAAAAAACGCTCGAACAGCAAGCCATAAGCCAGTGGGTCTAAATCGGTAATCTTGAGCGCATACGCCACGAGCGAGCCCGCACCTGAGCCGCGACCTGGCCCCACGGGGCAGTCATTGTTTTTGGCCCACTGGATGAAGTCACCGACGATCAAGAAGTAACCGGGGAACTTCATGTCGATGATGGTTTTTAGCTCAAACTCCAGCCGCTCAGCGTAGCGCGCTTGCTGTTGCTCGCGCACCGTGGGGTCAGGGTAGAGCTGCACCAGGCGCTCTTGCAAACCCTGCTCAGAGGCGTAGCGAAAGTATTCGACCTCGCTCATTTGCCGCCCATCGACCAAGGGCACCGGGTAATCCGGCAAGCGCGACTGGTCTAGGGTCAAGGTCAAGTTGCAGCGCTTGGCGATCTCTACGCTGTTAGCCAGCGCTGCGGGCAGGTCTTGAAACAGCGCCTGCATTTCGGCGGTCGATTTGAAGTATTGCTCGGGCGTAAAGCGCTTCACGCGCTTGGGGTTGGCCAGCAGCTCGCCATCGGCAATGCACACGCGCGCCTCGTGCGCTTCAAAATCGCTGGCGTGCAAAAACTGAATGGGATGGGTCGCCACCACGGGCAGCTTGAGTTGCGCGGCCAAGTGGGCGCAGGCTGCAGTGTGGGCCTCGTCAAACGGGCGGCCCGCGCGTTGCACTTCTAAATAAAAGCGATGCGGGAAATGCTGGGCGATTTGCATGGCCAAGTCTTTGGCGCGCGCCTCTTCGCCCAGCAGCAGGGCTTGGCCCAGCACGCTGGCGTGCGCGCCTGAGAGCAGCAGCAGCCCCTCGTTGTGTGCAAACAGCTCAGGCCATTGCAGCTGCGCTTGACCGCTGGCAGCGGCGCCTTGCGTCCAAGCTAAGGTGATCAATTCACACAGGTTTAAATAACCTTGCTGGTTTTGTACCAAGAGCACAACGCGGCTGAGCGCTTTGGCCTGGGCCTCGTCGCCAGTGGGCGAGCCGAGGAGCGTGACTTCGGCGCCGATGATGGGTTTGACGCCTTTGGCGCGCGCGGCTTTGAAGAACTTGATCGTGGCAAAAAGATTGTTTAGATCGGTGATGGCGAGCGCGCCTTGGCCGTCTTGGGCTGCGGCTGCCACAGCGCCTGCCACCTGCAGGGTACTGTCAACAATGGAGAATTCTGTGTGGGTGCGCAGGTGGACAAACATGGCTTCATTGTAGTGCGCCAGCTCTTCTTAAAGGGCTGGTCAGCACTTGTATTGCGGATTAATTTGCAGGTATAAATTGGCCTGTAAGTACTATCAAACCTGCCTGAGCAGCTATTTTAAAAATAGCAAACCTAGCCGGTGCGTAGGCACAGGCTAGAGGGTGGCGTAGCGGGCTGGTGCAGACTTGAGCGCGGCGCTTAAGCGCGTAGCCGCGCGCCCACTTGCGCTTGCAAGCGGGCCAGCACTTTTTGCACCACCGCGTCGATTTGCTCTTCGGTCAGGGTGGCGCTGGGGCTGCACAGTTGCAGTTCAAGGGTGACTGATTTTTCGCCTTGGGCGATGCCTGCGGCTTCGCCTTCTTTCGGGCGATAGATGTCGTAGAGCGTGGCCGATTGCAGCAACTCGTCTTGAGCGCTGGCAATCGCCGCTTGCAGCTGCGTGTGTGTCACGGCCTCAGCCACAACCAGCGACAGATCGCGGGCGACGGGCTGGATGCGCGAAACCGCTTGCGCTTTGGGTAAATCGCGGCTTTGCAGCGCCGCCGCATCGATTTCAAAAACGATGGGCGCGGGTTTGATGTCCTGCTGTTGCGCCCATTTGGGGTGCAACTCGCCCAGCCAACCGATGGCCTGGCCATTTTTCAAAATCTGCGCGCTGCGTCCTGGGTGCAGCGCGGGGTGCGGAGCATCTGCTGTGTATGCTTCAAATGTAATAGCTTCGCAGGCAGGTTTGGTGCTGAGATATTGGCTAAACAAGGCTTCAATATCGCCTTTCACATCATAAAAATCAGCCGCTTTGCTAGCAAGGCCCCATTGCAGCGCTTGCGGTGCTCCCCAAGCCAAGGCGGCCAGCTTCATCGGCTGTTGGATGCCTTGCACATGGGCGAGGTCAGCCTTGACGCTGCTGTCGCGGTGGAAAACGCGGCCCCACTCAAACACGCGCACCAGGGGCGCTTTGCGGTCGATGTTGCGTTTGAGTACTTCGAGCAAAGACGGCAGCAGCGAGGAACGCATGACATTCATTTGCGCCGCAATCGGGTTGAGTAAACGCACGGGCTGGCTATTGCCGCTGAGTGTGCGTTCGGCCTCTTCGTCGATAAAGCTGAAGTTGATGGTTTCTTGATAACCCAAAGCGGCCATTTGGCGGCGCAGGGCAAAGCGGCCTGTGTGCGTTTCGCTGGCGACGCGGGCGCGAGTGGGCGCAAGTGGTGCGCCCAGTGGCAGGTTTTGGTAGCCGATCATGCGCACGACTTCTTCGATCAAGTCGGCTTCGATCGTTAAATCAAAACGGTAGCTGGGCGGCGTGACGCTGATCACATCCCCGTCGATTTGGTGAGGCAAGCCCAAGCGCGTGAAGGCATAGGCGCATTGCGCCGCGCTCAAGGGGATACCGATGACTTTGGCCGCGCGAGCCACGCGCAGTTGCACGGGTGCGCGCTCAGGCAGGGCGATGATGGCGTCGTCCAGCGGCCCGGCTTGGCCACCACAAATTTGCAAGACCAATTCGGTCACGCGCTCAACCGCTTGCGGCGGCAGTGCAAAATCAACCCCGCGCTCGTAGCGGTGCCCCGCATCGGTGGCAAAGTTAAAGCGGCGCGCACGCCCGGCGATGGCATCGGGCTGCCAAAACGCCGCTTCGATATACACATTTTGCGTGCTGTCGCCCACGGCAGTAGCCGCGCCGCCCATGATGCCGGCGAGCGATTCGACTTGCGCCTCGTCGGTGATCACGCCCACGCGCTCGTCCAGCGCGATGGTGTTGCCGTTGAGCAAAGTCAGGCTTTCGCCAGCCTTAGCCCAGCGCACCGTCAAGTCGCCTTGAATTTTGTCCAAGTCAAACATGTGGCTGGGCTGGCCCAGCTCAAACATCACAAAGTTAGAAATATCCACCAAAGCGCTGACCGAACGCTGGCCGCAGCGGGCGAGTTTCTGCACCATCCAGTCAGGCGTAGGCGCAGCCGCATTCACGCCGCGCACGACACGGCCTGCAAAGCGGCCGCATAAATCGGGCGCTTGCACTTGGACTTGGATGCGATCGGTGATGCTAGGCGTGACGGTAGTGAAGGGCGGCGGCGTGAGCGGCGCACCAGTAATGGCCGCCACTTCGCGCGCAATGCCATAAACGCTGAGACAGTGGCCCAAATTGGGCGTGAGCTTGAGCGTGATCAGGGCGTCGTCTAGATCTAAGAATTCGCGAATATTTGTGCCCAAGGGTGCATCAAAGGCAAATTCATGCAGGCCTTCCGCATCGCTGGGCAAGCCCAGCTCTTTGGCTGAGCACAACATGCCCGCGCTCTCAACCCCACGCAGTTTGCCCAATTTGATTTTGAAGGGTTTGCCATCATCGCCGCTAGGCGGCAGCTCGGCACCGACTTGCGCTACCGGCACGCGGATGCCGACGCGGGCATTGGGCGCGCCGCACACAATTTGCAGCAGTGCAGCCGCGCCCACATCCACTTGGCAGACGCGCAGGCGGTCGGCATCAGGGTGCTTTTCGCAGGCTTTGATTTCACCTATCACCACGCCGGTAAACAGCGGCGCTGCCGGGCTGCACTCTTCTAGCTCTAAGCCCGCCATGGTGAGCTGCTCGCCCAGTTCGGTGTTAGACAGGCTAGGGTTGCAAAATTGGCGCAGCCAAGAGACGGACAGTTGCATGATGATGAGGTTAAGTAAAGAGATGCGCGGCGCAAAGCCGCCAAGACAAGGGCGTTAGCCTGTGATTTTAGCTTTCTATTCTGTCGCCACCTTGGCGGGCCAGTGTGCGCGCCAAGCAACAAGGATAAAAACCAATAGACGGCGGCTTTAGGCTGTGCCTAAATGTCAGGATACGTGAAAAACAATCAGGGTGAGATTTGTCATGGGTCTATTTAGCAAAAGCAAGAAAACTGACGCGGCACCCGCGCTTGCCGATAAAAATTTGCAAAGCGCCGAAAGTCAGCGTTTGGCCTTCGTCAATTTTCTGAACGAATCGATTAAAAAAGCCCAGCTCAAGCCTTTTGTTAAAAATTTCCGTCTGCAGTCAGACCGCAGCACGGGCAGCATGATTGTGCTGGTGGATTTGCAAGGAACCGTCGGTATGGACAGCGCCATGCTCGTGGCGCGTTGGCAAATCATGCTGATGGATGTGGCGCGCTTTGCCAAGTTCAGAGGCATCGAATTGGCGGGTATTTATTGCAATCTGCCCATAGACCAAAGCACGCCGATGCAAGCGCTGGAAGCGCGTGCTTTTGGCCCGCCACGCGAGGCAAAAGCCGCAGTGAGTCAAGCGCCCCACTCGACGAATGATTTTTCTAGTAACTTCCACAGCAGCATCATGGTGAGCGAATTGGATGCGGCGGCAGAGGAAGAGTTTCACAAACTCAACGACACCTTCAAAGGCTCGAATATTTAGGTGCAGCTTGTTGCTGCGCCTTTAAATCAAACTCAACTGCGCGCGTGTAAAAGCTTCTTGAGCAATCTGCTCGGGGCTGTTGCGCGATTTGGCTTGCGCGCTTTTTGCGGCGTTGCTCAGGTTGATTTGTGCTAAGGCCAAGGCGGCGGCACTGTTGGGGTAAAGCTCCAGTGCCCAAGCGATCACGGTTTCTTCGAGTTGCAGCGGCAGCAGTTTGAAATAGACAAACTGGCCGCGCTTGTCACGCGCGATCAAACCCGCCCCTTCCAAAATCCGCAAATGACCCGACAGCGCCGGCTTGCTAAAAGCAAAGCGCAGCGCGATCTCTCCCGCCGACATTTCGCCCTGTTGCAGGTAATGCAAGATGCTGCGGCGCGCGCCTGAGGCCAGCGCTTGAAAAACTTTGTCCATAAGCGTGAATTGCTAACTTCAAGAATTAACTATTTCTTTAAAAGAGTGGCTATTTTAGCGCTAATAAATGCATAGCTGCTCAGGCAGGCTTTATGCCGCTTAGAGTTGTATTTATCATTAAATTTGATATTGAATTTGGCAATAAAAAACCCCAGCGATAAGGCTGGGGTTTTTGGTTTGGGCTTTTAGCGGTAAGCGCTTAGCGACCCAAAGCCTTTTTCACCGTCGCAACGATGCCAGCAAAAGCCGCGTCGTCGTGGAAGGCGATATCAGCCAAAACCTTGCGGTCCAGGTTGATTTGCGCTTTGTTCAAGCCAGCAATGAATTGGCTGTAAGTGATGCCGTGCGTGCGTGCGGCAGCGTTGATACGCGCAATCCACAAGCGACGGAATACACGTTTTTTATTGCGGCGGTCACGGTAGGCGTATTGGCCGGCCTTCATGACTGCTTGTTTCGCAATACGGAACACATTGCCACGGCGACCGCGGAAGCCTTTGGCAAGTGCAATAATTTTCTTGTGACGGGCTCTGGCCGTTACACCACGTTTGACGCGAGGCATGATTCTTCTCCTTGTTCGTCGTTAATTAAAGACCGTGCCTAGGCAGCATGGCGGCAATAGAACCCATATCGGATTCATGCACATTGACTGCACCGCGCAGATGGCGTTTATTTTTAGTGGTTTTTTTAGTCAAAATGTGGCGCTTGTAAGCTTGGCCACGTTTAACAGTACCACCTGGACGAACGCGAAAACGTTTCTTCGCGCTACTTTTGGTCTTCATTTTGGGCATTGCATGCTCCTTATGGTTTTTCCTCGCCTAGGCGGCTTCTAACAATCTAGAAACACTTGTGGGGCCCGGCCAGTTAAGATTCGGGTGCACTTACCAAATAAGCATTGGCAAAGCACCGCACGGCAAGACCTGTTTGCCGATTAGCCTCAAATTATAGCTGTTTTTTATTTACCAGAGTAGTACGCAGGCTGGCAATCAGGCTGTATTTTGTGGGCAGATGATTTAAGATCGCCTCTTTGCGCTCAGTCTTTAAGTATTTGATTTTATGAAGATTTACCATTTTGATGGCAAGCATGTCGCGGCGCAGGAGCGCTTAGGGCCGCCGCCCTCCAGTGGCTTTACTTGGGTTTTGCTCAGCCGCAACGAGTTTGAAGCGCAACTGAGCGATTTGCAAAACCAGCTCGAGCAATGCACGGGTCAGCGCCTGATGCAGCTGCATGTGCAAGATATACGCAACGCCCAGCACCCGAGTCGCTACGACTACGCCAATGGTTATGACATGGTGATTTTTCGCAAGCTGCAACTGCAATATGGTGCGCACGAAGCTGGCGAGGGCAGCGCGCCCATGCACAGCTTATTGGGTTTGCAAACGCACCCAGTGAGTTTGGTCGTGTTTGATCATTTGCTGCTGACGGTCTATGACGAACAAGCCCCCTTGGCTGAAGAATTCGCCGCGCGCTTTACGCAAGATGCGCGTTTGCCGCTGAGCGCGGCTGACTTGATGCTGCGCATCATCAATATTTTGGTCGATGCATATTTAGACTTGCGCAAAGTGCTGTCGGCCAATTTGAAGTTTTGGCAAGGCCAGCTGTTGGCGAGCAACACCCAATTCACGCAGTGGAAGCTCTTGCTGGCGGAGCGCGAACACCTGAATTTGCTCGAAGACATGTGTGACGAGCAGCACGATGCCGTGCAAGAGTACCTCGATGGTTTGATGGATCAGCCAGCTAGCAGTGCGGATCTAAACAGCAAGGTGCACGAGTTGCTGGTGGCGCGTTCGCGCGATATTTTGGGTCACATTGCGCGGGTGCGTCAGCATGTGCGCCGCTTAGAAGAATCGATAGAAAGCGCGGTGCAAATCCACTTCAGCGCGCAGGCGCACCGCACCAATGTCATCATGCGTTTTTTAACCGCGATCACGGCGATTTTTTTGCCGCTGAATTTGGTCACGGGTTTTTTCGGTATGAACTTTGAGGCTTTGCCTTGGATCCACAAACAGCAAGGCATCTGGTACGCCGTCTTGGCCATGGTCTTGATTGCGACGCTGACTTCTTTGGTGTTTTGGCGCAAACGCTACTTGTCGCGGAGCGAGATGTGAAAATTTTTCTGCGCTGCTTGCTGCAAGCATTTGCCGCCAGCTTGGCTTGGGCTGCTGGCATGGCCTATGCGGCTGCCCCGCAGCCGGCGCAAAACGATGAGCAGATCAAAGCCGCACTCAATGGCGCGATCGAAGCGCGTGCGCATTATTTGGGCGATGTGACCATTGTCAAAATCAGTACCAAGCGCTTGTTCCATACGCCACAAGAAAAGCAAAAGGCCTTGCAAGCGGCCAAACTCATACAGCGTGATGTGGCGAATTTTTGCCAGAACAGTTGCATACCCGAGGCGAGCCTTGAACCGCTGCTGCTGCGCAACGGGCAGTTGATTTTCGCCTTGCGTTTCAAGGGGCTAGGGCGCCAACTTTTTCAAGAAGATTTGCTCGCTTTGCTGCAAGGTCTACCGCCCTTGCCAGTGCAAACCACACCCGCGAGCGCAACAGGCATCGTGCGCACCAGCACGAGCGTGCCGGCTAAGGCTTTCATGCTGCGGCATTGAAGATTGGTAAATATCAGGCAAAATTAAGGTTTCAGGGCGTCAAACCTGCCTGAGCAGCTATTAAAAAATAGTGAAATTGATTCTAAGTGACTGCAGAGAGCCTATAAAAAAGCCGCAAGACTTTGCGGCTTTTTATTTTTAGCGTTGGGTGCGCGTTGTTCTGAATCAGCGTTTTTGCGCGACCAAAGTGCTCACCACTTGCAACAGACGGCTCATGCTGCCTGTCAGCGTGCCGTTGCTCAAGTATTTGCCATCTACGCCCATGGCGGGTACGCCATCGACCATATAGGCATCTTGCAGCTTGGTGGCGCGCGTGGCTTTGCCGGCGACGCTGAAAGAGGTGTACATGGCCTTGAATTTATCCAAGCTCACACCTTGTTTGGCGATCCAGGCAAAGATGTCGGCATCGTTGTCGAGTTTGACTTTGTCGGTGTGGATAGCTGCAAACACTTTGCTGTGCAGGGTATCGAGCAAATTCAGGCCTTCGAGTGCATAAAACAGTTTTTGTTGCGGCAAAAATGAAGCGTTAAAACCGACGGGCACGCGGCGGAAGCTGACATTTTTAGGTAGCGTTTTGACCCAAACGTTCAACTCAGGCTCAAAGTGGAAGCAATGCGGGCATTTGTACCAAAAAAACTCGACCACTTCGATTTTGCCTGCCGCCGCTTCAGTGGGCGCTGCTGGTTTGATGACTTTGAAGTCGCGGCCCGCTTGAATCGCGATGGCCGCAGCAGGAGCGGCTACGGCCATTTTGGCGCTAGCAGCGGTGGGTTTTTCGGCGGCCAAGGCCAAGGCGCTAGGCAGCGCCAAACCTGCACCGATGGCAGTCAATCCACTTTGGGTCATTTGGCGGCGGTTTAGCATGATGATGGGCTTCCTTTTTTTGAAATAAAACAAACAATTAACGCTGTACGCGCACCAGTGCGGCATCCAGGCCGTTGGCTTGCACATTCGCTTTGGTGCGGTCGGCCAAGTCTTTGCTATCAAACGGGCCTAGGCGCACACGAAACACTTGGCGACCCGCTTGCTCGCGTTCGCTGACGCGGGCATCAAAGCCTGCCATCGCCGCTTTGGCGCGCTGGCTCTCGGCTTCTTCATTATTCACGAAGGCGCCGATTTGCACATAGTAGATAAACGGCTCAGCCGTCACGGCGGATGACAGATCACCCTGCAAAACCAGTGGTTTCGGGCTCGGCGCGACAGCCACCTTGCTTTTGAGCAAGTCGGCCAAGGGGTCGTCACTGTCAGGGTTCAAGGCGGGTTTGGGGCTAGGCTTAGGCACTACTTTGGCCTTGGCTTCAGTCGCCGCAGCCGCAGCGGCTTCATTGGGCGCATTCAAGTCAATTTTTCCAGTTTTGCTCGTGGTGGTGCTACCCGCTTCGGCTTGTGCGGCGGCAATCTCGGCATTGGTGCGCACGCTGGTGGATTTTTTGCCAGCGAGTGGGGCATTCGGGTCCCAGTCTTGGTTCTTGGCTTGTTCTTGCTCGATCGAGCCCATCACGGTGTTATTGCGTTTCGAGAAAGGAATCGGCACTTTGGTCACATACACGGCAACGGCCAAAGCCGCAAACAAGCCGATCAGGACGCCCAAAACCAGACCCAAGAAAGTACCGCCGCGTTGGCGAGCTGTGGAATAGAGGCTGTTTGTATGCATGATGTGTTGTGTAAGGATTACCGATTGAGCAAGTGTTCGACAGGTGAGCGCGCGTTATAGGGATTGTTGTTTTTGGCGGGCGCTGCAGCTGGCAGCGTGGGGGCAGCTTCTTCGGGCGGCAAGGCAGATGCAGTGTTTGCGTCATTGCCGTCTTCGAGGATGATCTCTTCTTCGCCACTACCGGCAATGATGCTGCCTGGCGCGGGCGCTTTACCGGGCGGGTAGAGGTGCACATCGGCGTCGACACCCGTGACATCGGCCAGCACTTTGCCAAAGTTCTCAGACCAAGTGTTGGCGGCTGGCAATGCTTGCTGTCCGGCCAGCGCGTGATTGGGGTTCCAGTTTTCGTTCGCTAGCGCTTCTTCGTCTGGGCTGCGCACTTGTGTTTGCGCGCGGTTGGTGACATCGGGTGCCGATGCGCGACTCACGATGACCAAACTGATGATCAGCGTCAGCAGCGCGATCACAAGGGCCGCTACGACCAGCACGCGTTTGCGCTCGGCGCTGTTGTGCGGATGGAGGAGTTGGGCAAGGGTCATCTTGGCTCGTGGCTAGTGGCTGGCGTCCCCAGCACTTTACATCGTTTCTGGCGCGCTGACACCGAGTATGGCTAAACCATTGCGCAGCGTTTGTGCGGTTGCCGCCACCAGCGCCAAGCGCGCCAGTTTGGTGGCGTCGTCATCGACCAGAATGCGCTCCGCATCGTAGTAGCTGTGGTAGGCCGCAGCCAGCTCGCGCAGGTAGAAAGCGACATCGTGCGGTGCAAAGTCGCGCGCTGCGCTACTGAGCATTTCGGGGTACTTGGCCAGCAGACGCATCATGTTTTGTGCGCTCTCTGAGCTGAGTGCGGCTAAGTCCACGCTGCCCAGCGTGGCGGCGTCGCCGCCCCAAG
>CAZUUN010000028.1:0-15123 GCA_964622735.1 uncultured Burkholderiaceae bacterium
CGCTATGCCAGCGAGCAGCAGCCTGTGCTCTTTCCGGCGGCTTGAGCCGCCCCGCCCTTTAAAATAGGCCCATCACAAGCTGCCTCCAGCTTGCTTTTTTGCTTTACTTCTCACACCATGCGCCTTGCCCTTTTTGACCTTGACCATACGCTTTTGCCCCTAGACTCTGACCACGCTTGGGGCGAATTCACGATCACGCTGGGTTGGCACGATGCGGGTGCTTTCCGCGCCATGAACGACCGCTTTTACGAGCAGTACCAAATGGGTGTGTTGAATCTGGCCGAGTACATCCACTTCACCACCGAAGCGATACGCCAACGCGGCCGCGCCGTGGCCGATGCGGCCCACGCGCAGTTTATGCAAAGCGTGATCCTGCCCGCCATCAAGCCTGCGGCACTTGAGCTGCTGGCCAAACATCGCGCCGCTGGCGACACTTTGGTTTTGATCACCGCGACCAATGCTTTTGTCACCCGCCCGATTGCCCAAGCTTTGGGCTTTGAGCACCTCCTCGCGGTCGAGCTGGCACAAGACGCCCACGGCAACTACACCGGCGCGATTGAGGGCGTGCCCTCATTCCGCGAAGGCAAAGTCACGCGCATGAATATGTGGCTCGCCGCGCAAGGCAAAACTTGGCAAGATGTAGAGCGCAGCTGCTTTTACAGCGACAGCATCAACGACTTGCCCTTGCTCGAACAAGTGCAACAGCCCGTGGCCACCAACCCCGACGCGGCCCTTAGCAGCATTGCACAAGCGCGCAACTGGCCAATCTTGCAATTGTTTGACTCGCAGACGGCGTAAAAGCAATTACAACTCTTCTCTTAATCACTATATTAAGCATAGCGGCTCAGGCAAGTTTGACAATGAAAACCTGCATTTTTGATCTAGAAATCAAGGCTTAAGCCCTCTAGCGCTCGGTCAAGAGCTGCTGCCAAGGCCGCGCAGAGACGATGAAGTGCGGGTTGAGCTTATCGGGCTTGCCATAAGTCAAAGCCTGCCCATCGACTTGTGTCACCACGCCGCCAGCGGCTTCGACCACGGCTTGAGCAGCCGCCGTGTCCCACTCGCAAGTGGGGCCCAAGCGCGGGTAGATGTCGGCGCTGCCCTCGGCCACACGGCACAGTTTTAAGCTGCTGCCCGCTTGTACCAAAGCGTGCGCGGGGAATTGGGCGATGAAATCCAGCGTTTCTGGGTTCATATGGCTTTTGCTCGCCACGATGCGCAGCAGCGCCGTGGGCGATGGTGCGGGATTCACCGCAATGGCGCGCTCGATTTGCGCGCCTTCGCTTTTGTAAGCACCCAAACCCTGTGCACCCCAATAAGTGGTTTTTTGCGCGGGCGCATCAACTACGCCCAGCACGGCTTTGCCGTTTTGTATCAATGCGATATTGACCGTGAAGTCGCCACTGCGAGCGATGAATTCCTTTGTGCCATCCAGTGGATCGAGCAACCAGAACTCGCCAATCGCTTTGCGTGCGGCGTGGCTGGCTTCGTCTTCTTCAGAAACCACCAAGACATTTGGCGTCAACTCTTTTAAGCGCTGCACGATCAAGCGGTGCGCCGCCAAATCCGCCAAAGTTAAGGGGCTACTGTCGCTTTTGTCGGCCAAGCGAGCGCTCTCACCCGAGTTATAAATTTGCATAATGGCCGCGCCCGCGTCACGCGCAATAGCGACCACGGCTTGCAGCAAGTTGGCAGTGATCGGCAGCATCATTGAATCACCCCGCGTTGGCGCAGCATGCCCAGCAGCGCTTCCATTTCCGCTTCTAGCGTCATGCTGTGGCTGGGCAAAATCAGATCAGGGTTTTGCGGCGCTTCGTAGGGCGCGTCTATACCAGTGAAATTTTTAATCTCGCCTGCCCGCGCTTTTTTGTACAAACCCTTGGGGTCGCGCGCCTCAGCCACAGCCAAGGGCACATCGACAAAGACTTCTAAGAAAATCATGCCCGCCTCTTCGTGCAGGGCCCGCACCATGTCGCGGTCAGCGCGGTAAGGGCTGATGAAGCTCGAGAGCACAACCACGCCGGTATCGACAAAGAGCTTAGAGACTTCACCAATGCGGCGGATGTTCTCAGTGCGGTCGTCGGCGCTAAAGCCCAAATTCTTATTGATGCCCAGGCGCACATTGTCACCATCCAAGCGGTAACAAAGATGCCCCAACTCCATCAAAGCTTTCTCAAGCGCCACCGCGGCGCTGCTTTTGCCACTGCCTGACAAACCTGTAAACCAAACCGTTGCACCCACTTGGCCCAGCAGTTTTTGTCTGTCCACACGGCTCACTTCGCCTGCGTGCCAGCGCACATTGGTGGCTTTTTGTTGACTTTGCATAAGGGCCTCGTTCTGTGTTTTAATACCAAAATATTAACACGATTTTAATACTTATGCATTAAATTATCGTGGTATCTTCGAGAAAACCCAAGGAGACAAAGATGCTTTTAAAAGACAAGGTTATAGTCATCACCGGCATAGGCCCAGGCCTGGGCACCAAGCTCGCGCTCGAAGCCGCACGCCAAGGCGCAGCAGGATTGATTTTGGCTTCGCGCAGCAGCGACAAGCTCGATGCCGCCGAAGCGGCGATTGCCGCGCTTGCGGGCGTGCAAACGCAGGTATTGAAAGTGCCTTGCGACATTACCAAACCCGAAGACTGCGCCCGCCTGACCGAGCGCAGCGTAGCCACTTTTGGGCGCATCGACGCTTTGGTCAACAGCGCCTATATCGCAGGCGATTTGAGCAAAGCCGCAGACAAGGGCAATCTAGATGACTGGCGCGCGGTGATGGAGACCAATGTTTTCGGCACCATGAATGTGACGCAAAGCGTGAGCGCGCAGATGAAAAAACAAAAAAGTGGTGCCATCCTCATGATCAGCTCTATGGTCACGCGCAAACCCTTTTACGGGCAAGCCGGTTATGCAGCCAGCAAAGGCGCGATGAATACCATAGTCAAATTCTTAGCTACTGATTTAGGTCGCCACGGCATTCGTGTGAATGCTGCCTCTATGGGCTGGATGTGGGGTGCATCGGTTGAAGGGTACTTCAAGTACCGTGAAAAGACCGAAGGCATCAGCATTGACGAGCAAAAGGCGGCCGTCTTCAAAAACATTCCTATCGGCCGCATTCCGACCGATGATGAATGCGCCAAAGCCGCACTCTTCCTCATCTCGGATATGGCCGCCGTTGTCACTGGCGTCTGTTTAGATGTGAATGGTGGCGAGTTCATCGCCCCGTAATCAGACCCTCTCAACTCGCAAGCGCACAAAGGAGCCTTATGGCCAAAGCAAAAAACATTGTGACCTCCATCACCGTCGAAATCGATGCGCCCGTCGCCGTGGTCTGGCAAGTTCTGACCGATCTGGATCGCTACCCCGAGTGGAACCCGTTCACGGTGCGCATCGATAGCACTTTCAAGCTAGGAGATCCCGTGCATTTGCACATTCCCACCCCTGGCAAAACGCCCGCCGACGGCAAACTCATGGTCTATACCGAATACCTGGTGGCGTTTGAGCCTGAGCAGCTGCTGTCTTGGGAAAAACGCCCGACTGAAGATGACAAAAACGCTGCACGGCGCGACCAATACCTAGAAAAAATCAGCGAAGAAAAAACCCGCTACTTCAATACCGATATTTTCTTAGGCGTGAATCAGGACTCCATCATGAAGCTGAGCGGTGCTTGGGTGCAAATGAGTTTTGACAATGTCGCACGCGCCCTCAAAAAACAAGCCGAAAAGGTTTATGCCGAACAACGCGCCCAAGCCTAAAACGCGCGCCGCAACACCCGCTTTATTTATGAACACCACCACACCAGCCAGCCCGCAAGACGCTTGGGCCGCATTTTGCGATGCGCTTAAAGCCGCAGGGCAAAACATCATCGAAGCGCCCAGCACGCCCGATAACGCACTCGACAAAGCCGAAGGCTACCGCTACTTGGCACGCTTGACGCGCGCAGGGCTAGAGTCTTTTTTAGAAAGCAGCGACAGCCAAGTGCCCGAGTTTCGCCGCCCCGTGCACGAGACCATCAAGATGGGCATGGACAACCCAGACAATATTTACCTCTCAGCACCCATCAACGGCAAGCAGCGCTACCGCATTTGGGGGCAGCGCAACACGGTGCATTACCTCGGCTTTGGCACGCAAGCGGGCGGCTACGGCAAAACGGGCAACCTTGAGACCACGGGCTACCTCGAAGCGCAAGACATGGAGATTGCCGCCGATGGCTCGTTTGAGATCATCGTCAGCAGCGAGCGCCCCGAGGGCGTACGCAATTGGCTGCCAGCGCGTGCCGACAGCCGCATGGTGCAAGTGCGACAAACGCATATGCTGCGCAAGACTGAGCGCGCAGCTGAAGTGCATATCGAGCTGCTAGATACACCAGCCCAGCCGCGCCACTTTAGTCCTGAGCGGCTGGCACCCGCGCTACAAGGCGCAGCGCAGTTTGTGGCGGGCACGGCTCATGTCTTCAAACAGTGGGTAGAGGGCATGCGCCAGCACCCCAATACTTTGCCGCGCTTCGACCCCGATGTGGCGTTTAAAGCGGGCGGCGACCCGCACATTGCCTACTATCACAGCTGGTTTGACTTGGCCGATGACGAGGCGCTGCTAATCAGCTTCACACCGCCCGAGTGCCAACACTGGAACTTCCAACTCGCCAACTATTGGCTGGAGAGTTTGGACTACCGCTATTGGCCCGTGCACCTGAACAAAGGCACGGCACATTACGAAGCCGATGGCAGCGTGCGCATCATCGTGAGCAAAACCGCGCCCAGCACACCGCAAGCCAACTGGCTAGACACTTGCGGGCGCAATCACGGCAGCATGTGCCTGCGCTGGATCAAAGCGGCAACGCAGCCACAGCCGCAATGCCAAGTGATCAAGCTAGCCGCACTGGATCCAGCCAAATAACTCCTTACTGATTCACTACTGATTCAATAGCTGCTCAGGCAGGTTTGACCGCTTAAAACCACCAAAAAACCCTTAAATATGTCAATTCCAAGCACCATGCAAACCGAAACCTTGCTACAAGAAGCCCAAGCCAAAGAGAATCTCAGCGACTTTGGCGCCGATGACTTTCGCCCCGGCTTAGAAAAACTCGTCGTCACCTATGCCGAAAACGGTTTTAGCGAGCGCGGTTTGCGCAGCAAACGCCGCCGCCTGGTCGATTTGTTGGCGACGCGCCTGCGCATTGAGCAAGCGTTCAAAGACCATCCGCAAATTCGGCAAGAGCAAATCGCGCAGCCGCTTTACCTCACGGGTTTGCCGCGCACCGGCACTTCGGCCTTGCTCAATTTGCTCGCGTGCGACAGCGCCAATCGGCCCCTCAAATTGTGGGAAGGCATGAACCCCGATCCGTGCAAAGACTTCAGCCACACCGGCACAGACCCGCGCTATGTGCAAATGAAAGCTTGGGAAGAGGACCAACGCAAGAGCAACCCCGACTTTGCAAAAATTCATGCCACGGGCGCCGATACGCCTGAGGAATGCATCCACCTGCTGAACCACACCTTTGCCGATGCGCAGTTTGGCATCGAGCTTTTGATGCAGCCTTATGGCGATTGGTTCCAAGCGCAAGACCTTTTGCCCAGCTACCGCTACTACGCCGATTTGCTGCGCATGCTGCAGTGGCAGCGCCCAGGTCAAGGCGAGAATTGGCGCTGGCTGCTCAAATCGCCCGCGCATCTGTGGGCGCTCGATAGCATTGCCAGTATTGCGCCCGATGCCTGCATCATCATCACGCACCGCAATCCGCTTGACGCTGTCGCGAGCTATTGCAGCATGATGAGCGCCATGTTGAGCGAGCGCACATTTGATAAAAAACAATTTGGCGGCGTGGTGCTGGAATACCTTGCCCGCAGCATGGAGAGGGCGCTGCAAGCGCGCAGCACGCTCGACCCTCAACGCGTGCTTGATGTCAGCTATGCCAACTTTATTGCCGATGGCGTAGCCACTGTCACGCGCATTTACGAATACTTTGGTTTGCCTTTGACCGACACGGCGCAAAACGCATTCCAAACTTATGCCGATGCCCACCCCATCAATCGTCACGGCAAACACGAATACCACTTGGACGACTACGGCCTGAGCGAAGCGCAAATCATGCAGCGTTTTGCCTTTTATACCGACCGCTACGCCGAGTTTTTGCAGGCTTAAAACTGCATAGTAAGACAGTCATGTAACCGTTTCCAGTTGATTGGCATGCTAGAGTGATGGCGCGTAGTTTTTAAACTGCGCGCCTTCTTTCTGACGCCATGAAAAGCCAACATTCCGCGCCCCACCACCCCCTGCTGGCCGCTGCCACGCACGATGCCCATGCGCCGACCGATGCGCTCTTGCATGCGCGCGAATTTGCCAAACCCCTGTTAGAGCACGAGCGTACAGAATTCGGCGAAAACGCTTTGGCTCACGCCGACGCTGTGGCGCAGATTTTGCAAAGTTTGGGCGGCGCCGAGTCACTACAAGCGGCCGCTTATTTGGTTTTTGCCTGCGAACAATTGGCCAAACCGTTTGAGGCCTTGGGCAAGGCATTTGACGAGAACTATGCGCGCCTGGCCGTCGATGCCACGCAGATGATGCAAGCGCAGCGCTTGGCGGCGCAAGCAGGTAAACAAAGCCCGAGCTCGCCGGGTGCGCCCAGCCAAACCGAGAGCGTGCGCAAAATGCTCTTGGCCTTTAGCCGCGATTTGCGCGTGGTGTTGCTGTGTTTGGCCTCTTGCTTGCAAAATTTGCGCTGGGCAGCCGAGCAAAAAATAACCGTCAATCAAGACTTTGCCCACCAAGCGCTGCATATTTTTGCGCCCTTGGCCAACCGCTTAGGCATTTGGCAAATCAAATGGGAAATTGAGGATTTGGCTTTTCGCTTTCTAGAGCCTGAGGTTTATCGCTCGATTGCGAAAAAGCTCAACCTCACCCGCATTCAGCGCGAAGCCAATATGGCCGCGCTGCGGGCGCAATTGCAAACCCAATTACAAACAGCGGGCATCCAGGCCGATGTCAGCGGCAGGCCCAAACACATCTACAGCATTGCCAAAAAAATGCGGGGTAAGAATTTGCAGTTTGAGCAGCTGATGGATGTACGCGCGCTGCGCATCATCGTGCCCACGGTAGACGACTGCTACAACACCCTGTCTTTGCTACACACTTGGTTCACGCCCGTGGCAGGTGAATTTGACGACTACATCAGCAAGCCCAAGGTCAATGGCTACCAAAGCTTGCACACCGTGGTGTTGAACACGCAGGCACAGCCGACCGAAATGCAAATTCGCACGCAGGCCATGCACGACGCTGCTGAGACGGGCGTGGCGGCCCATTGGGCCTATAAGGAAGCGGGCAACAAAGGCTACGCCGGCGTGAGCGCCAGCAGCCAGTACGACGCCAAAATCGCCATGCTGCGGCAACTGCTGGCTTGGGAGCGCGACTTGTCGCAGCCTGCCGGCAGCGATTTGCTGGCCGACCGCATTTATGTTTTCACCCCCGATGCCAAAGTCGTCGATTTGCCAGCCGGTGCGACCCCGGTCGATTTCGCTTACAGCCTGCACACCAACCTGGGGCATCGCTGCCGCGGCGCCAAGGTCGATGGCGTGCTGGAGCCGCTCAACACGCCTTTGAAAAACGGCCAAACGGTAGAAATCACCGCTGCCAAAGAAGGCGGCCCCTCGCGCGATTGGCTGATCGACCCCAGCTATTTGGCCAGCAGCCGCGCCAAATCGAAAGTGCGCGCTTGGTTCAACGCCCTGGCGCTGGACCAAGTGCGCAGCCGTGGCCGCGAACAGGTCGAAAAACTGCTGCAACGCGAAGGCAAAACAGCGCTCAAACTCGACGACTTGGCTGCGCAATTGGGCATGAAATCAGCCGAGCAGCTGTTTGAGGCTGTGGGCAAAGACGAGTTTTCGCTGCGCACCATCGAACAATTATTCAAACCCGTCGCGCCCGAGTTGAGCGCGGATGAGTTGCTGCTGAAAAAAGTCGTGCGCACGGGCGAGAAGCTCAGCAGCAGTCCAAAAAGCGATGTCTTGGTCGTCGGCGTGGACTCTTTGCTCACGCAACTGGCGAAATGCTGCCGCCCCGCGCCCCCAGACGCGATTGCAGGCTATGTCACACGCGGCAAGGGCGTGAGCATCCACCGCGCCGATTGCAGCAGCTACCAGCGCCTGATGAACAAAAGTGCCGAACGCGCCGTGGATGTGGCTTGGGGTCTGGCACAAAGCAATAAACGCTATCCCCTGGATTTGTGGATCGAAGCGCAAGAGCGCAGCAATATGCTGCGCGATGTGCTCGATGTTTTTGCCAAAGACAAAACCACCATCACCAGCGTGCAAAGCGCGGTGCAAAAGGGGCGCTTGAACATCAGCCTGACCATCGAGCTGCCGAACACGGCGCAGCTGCAAACGCTGTTGTCACAGGTGCAGCAAATCAACGGCGTGTTGCGCGCTATCAGACGCTAGGGCGGCCTTAATTTAGCTTGCAAGTGCAAATCCGGGCATTTTTAAGCATCTTTTTGGCATTTAAGGCCGTCAAACCTGCCTGAAAAGCTACTTATTTAATAGTAAATACAAACCACTTTTGAATCCATAAGAGGCGTAAAAAAAGCGCCCTTGCGGGCGCTTTTTACATCAGGCTAAGTTGCAGTTTAGCTGCCGCTTTGACCCAATACGGTCGTCGTGAATTCAGACTCGTTCATGCCGCCTTTGTTCAAGATCGGGCCGTTCGGCATTTGCTGGAACAAGTTGTAAGCCACATATTTACCACTGGTCAAGTCGTGGTAGAAGGACACGCCCTGCTCTTGCGATTTCAAGTCAAACGCATAGAACCAGTTGATGAAGTTGTGTTTGTACACATCACCACGGCCATCGTAGTAATCGGCGATAGTGCTGTTCCAGCTGTCTTCGTCGATGTACATCACGCGTTTGGCGTAAATGTGGCGATACCCCGGTTTGAGGGTGCCTTCAATGACCCAAACGCGGCGCAACTCGTAACGGATAAAGTCAGGGTTGGCGTGGTTAGGTGTGAGCAAAGCATCGTACTTAACCGCATTGCTGTTGACTTTGTAGCTGTTCGATGGGATGAAGATTTCCTTCTTACCGAGCAGTTTAAAGTTGTAACGCTCAGGCGAGCCGTTGAACAAGCCGTCCTCGTCGATCGTCATCGCGCCGAAAGTGCCTTCCAACGGTTGGTCAAAACCAAACTCAGGCGCTTGGCGCACGCGGCGCGTACCTGGCTCATACAGCCAAGTCAGGCGTGGGCGTGAGTAAGTCACAGGCTCTTTTACCAAGATCTGCAAGCCTTTAGACTGCGCTGGTTTCAGCATTTGCGCTTTGACATAAGCGGCAATAGCGTCGCCAGAAGTGTCAACCGGTTTGCCCACAAAAGCCGGGCTATTAGCTGGTACAAAGCTGGTGAATTTGCTTTGTGACCAGTATTTGTTGCCGGTTGGTGAAACCACCGCGGTGTCGCGATTCGCAACGGCTGTGTATGAGCGGCGTGAGCTCATGGCGTTGTACAAAACTTCTAAGCCTGTTTTAGGAATTGGGAATGGTACGCCGCCGTAGAAAAAGCCTTTGCCATCCAAACCGTTGGCTGAAAGTTCAGCGCTTTCGGCGTTCTTTTTGCTCACAGCGCAAACGCTGTCATCCATGCGGAAGTCGCGGTGCGTGGCATAAACTGGGATTTTGAAGGTCGGGTATTTCTTGAGCATTTTTTCCTGGCCATCGGTCAGGTGCGCGGCGTACTGCGCCATATTGGCGGCAGTGACGACGAATTTAGGCTGCTCGCTGGCGTAGGGATCAGGGTGATGCTGACCAACATTGGGCTTGTAAGTCAAGCCTGGAGGCGTGCCTAACCATTTGCCTGAAAATGCGGGGATAGAGCCGTCGGCATTGGCGCCTTTTTCGGCACCGACACAAGTCAGACTGGTGCCGAGCTTGGCAGCTTCAGCAGCAGAGACTTTGGCCTGAGCCGCAGTGGCCACAAGGCCAAATGCAGCCAAACCGACCACGGTTGAAATCATTTTTTTCACTGAGTCATTCCTTTCGTGCAATGGCACTTGCAATATAAAAACCAGCTCGTCCATTAAGGCAAACTTTAGCTGCCTCAACCTATAAACGCAGGGAAAGCCCTTAAGGTTTACAGCTAGGTATAAATTCTAGCGAAGAAAAAGCCGTGGCCAGAGCGGATTAGAAATCATCTGACAGGTAATAACCCTTAGTCCGCGAAGTACTGGACGCAAAACACAGTGTCTACATTTAGGCACTAAAGCGCTGTTTGCAAACTCGTCGCAATCTGTTCAGCCAGCATCTGGGCCGACTGCAGCGTGCTCTCAACCTGCAGGTGCGCGGCCTGCACATACAGATCATGGCGCTCAGTATAGAGCGCGAGTAGTTTGGCCTGTATATCGGTGTTTTGCAAAAGCGGGCGGCTACGGTCATTTTTCAAACGCACATACAGCTGCGCAGGCTCGGCATGCAGATAGACCACAAAGCAGCGCGCTTTGAGCAGCTCGCGATTGGCGGGGCGCAGCACAATGCCTCCGCCAGTGGCTAAGACAATGGCTTCATTCATCTGCACGACCTCTTGCAGCGCTTGGCTCTCCAGATCGCGAAAGGCGTCTTGCCCCTCGCGTTCAAAATATTGCGCAATGCTGCAGCCCACATACTCTTCAATCAAAGCGTCGGTGTCGATCACTTTGCAATGCAAAAGTTTGGCCAGTTGTTTGCTCACCGTGGATTTGCCCGAACCAGGCAAACCGACGAGGGCGACGATTGAAGACATAAAAAAACGCCTCTTGGAGTGAGAGGCGTTTAGTGTAAGGCGGATTATTTACTTGCTGAACTTGCGACGATCAGCCGATTTTTTGCCATCGACCCAGCTGATAGGACCAGCGCCGCGTTTGCCAGCTGCTGGCGGGCCATCGCTGCGCTCAGCAAAGGCTTTGCGCGGCGCAGCCGGACGACCTGCAGCTTGGAAAGGTGCTTCGCGGAAAGGCTTACCACCATCGCGACGCCCAGCGCCACCACCGAAGCCGCCGCCACGCGCATCACCACCAGCGCCGCCGCCAGCAAAGCGTGAATCGAAACCACCACGGCTAGGAGGCGCGCCAAAACCACCGCGCTCAGAGCGATCAGCGAAACCGCCACCACCACCAAAGCCCGAGCTACGCTCAGCACCACGACCGCCGAAGCCGCCACCACCAAAGCTGTCACGATCGCCGCCGCGGCCAGCAAAGCCACCACCGCCACCGAAGTTGCCACGGTCAGCACTGCGGCCACCAAAGCCACCACCACCGCCGCCAAAGCTGCTGCGGCCACCAAAACCACCACCAAAACCACCTTTTCCAGCTGGTTTTTTGCCACGCGCTGCGCTTGGGCGCGCGCTTGGCTCTAGGCCAGGCACTACAGCCGTAGTGAATTGTTGTTTGGTGTAGTACTCAATATCGCTGATGCGGCGGTAATCGCGGTGTTCCGCAATCGTGATCGCCAAGCCATCGCGCCCAGCGCGACCCGTACGGCCAATGCGGTGGGTGTAATCTTCCGGTTTCATTGGCAGACCGTAGTTAAAGACGTGGCTGATAGTGGCCACATCAATACCGCGAGCGGCAACATCGGTTGCAACCAAGATTTGGATCCGACCTTCGCGCAACATGCCCAAGCGGCGATTGCGAATGCCTTGGCTCAAAGCGCCGTGCAAAGCGGCAGCCGAGAAGCCTTCGTCAGCCAAGTCTTGGGCCAAAGAATCGCATTCAATTTGCGTAGAAGCAAAAACAATGGCTTGGTTCAAACTGGTATCGCGCAAGAAATGGTCGAGCAATTTGCGGCGATGGGCGCTGTTGTCAGCCCAGTACAGCGTTTGCTTGATGTTGGCATGGCCGCCTTGCAGCGAGTTGATTTGGATACGCTCAGGTGTGCGCATCAAATTGCCAGCCAATTGCTGAATACGCGGCGCGAAAGTGGCCGAGAACATCAGGGTTTGGGTGCGTTTTTCTGTCAAGGCGTGGACTGCTTCCAAGTCTTCAGAGAAGCCCAAATCCAACATGCGGTCGGCTTCGTCCAAAACCAAAAACTGCACTTGGTTCAGTTTGATCTGGCCACTGCGTTCCAAATCGAGCAAACGACCTGGCGTAGCGACTACCAAAGAAGCGTTTTGCAAACGCGCCACTTGTTGGGCGTAAGGCAGGCCACCGATGATGCTGGCAACGCGCACGCCTTTGATGTATTGCACCAAATCGATGGCATCGCTGGCAACTTGCTGAGCCAACTCGCGGGTTGGGCACAGAATCAAAGCTTGTGGCGCAACCGATTTGAAGTGACGCGGATCAACCGGGTTTTTCCGGCGTGGTTTTTTCGGCTCAGGTTCGCCAGCAGCGCGTGCTTCGTCCAGCTTGGCAGCCCACTCAAGGCTTTCTTTGCGATCGTTCTCGCGGCGTTGCATTTCGAGCTCATGCAAGATAGGCAGCAAGAATGCCGCCGTTTTACCGCTACCCGTTTGGGCGCTGACCATCAAATCATGGTGCGCATCTTTGGCCAGGGCTTTAGGAATCACTTCAGCTTGTACCGGCGTTGGGATGGTGAAGCCCAAATCGCTGATGGCGCGAACCAATTCAGGTGCAAGACCCAATTTGGTAAACGCGTTGTCTTCCAAGCTGACCACGGCAACGGGGGCTGCAACAGGGGCTAGGGCTGGAGTTGGTGCAGCGGCTAGCGCGGCTGCGGCTACTTTCGACGCAGAGGTCGTAGGCAATTCAGCAACAACGCTGTCGCTGGCTGATTCCACAATTAGATTTAAGGGAGAGACGGCAACAGCCGCCAAGTCGAGTTCATCGCTCATAGCATATCGCAGCGCCGATCTAGCGGCGCTGTTCCTGTTTGGAGGTTAAAAGAACACCAACCTTCAAACAGAAAACTCGTTTATTGGATAAGCCAAAAACGGTGCTTTAACGCAATGCCGCTAAGTGTGTAGAGCTTCGAGGCTCTAGCGGTGCAGCAGGGAGTGTGAGGGGTGATGCAAAAAGCGCGGCATGCTGATGCATGGCCTAACGCAAGCCGAATTATGACACAGATAAGGGATTTTACCTAATGCATAAACCAAGCCTGCATAAGGGTATTGCTATAGATGTTGCATAAAAAAAGCCTATTTTCGTTACCAAACCTGCCTGAAAAGCTCTCAAATCAATAGCAATCAAGCCATGAAAAATAGGCAGGTAAGTAGCGCACGCAGTGTAAGGCCATGCTGCACAGTTAGAATCGGTCTTTCGTTTTAATTTTTTGAAGCACCGATATGTCTGAGCAAGCCCTGCACTTTCGCGCCCCTGTGAACAAAAACACCCCAGCGGCCAGCACCGAGCGCTGGAGCATCGCGCAAATCGAGGCACTGTTTGCCCTGCCCTTTCCCGAATTGATTTTCCGCGCCCAGCAGGTACACCGCGAGCACTTTGATCCCGCCAATGTCGAGCTAGCGACGCTGCTCTCGATCAAAACCGGGGGCTGCCCTGAGAACTGTGGCTATTGCCCGCAGTCTGTGCATTACGACACCGGCGTTGCCGCCAGCAAGCTGATGGAAGTCGATGCCGTCCGCACGGCGGCCAAATTGGCCAAAGAGGCCGGCGCCACACGCTTTTGTATGGGCGCGGCTTGGCGCTCACCCAAAGACCGTGATGTGGAAGCAGTCGCCGAACTGGTGCGCGTGGTCAAAGCCGAAGGCCTAGAAGCCTGTGCGACTTTGGGCATGTTGAACGACGGCCATGCCGAGCAATTGCGCGATGCGGGTCTCGACTACTACAACCACAACCTCGATACTGCACCCGAGTTTTACGGCGATGTCATCACCACCCGCGATTACCAAGACCGCTTGGACACGCTCGAGCGCGTGCGCACCGCGGGCGTGCGCGTTTGCAGCGGCGGCATCATCGGCATGGGCGAGAGCCCCAGCCAACGCGCCGGTTTGATTGCGCAACTGGCCAATATGCAACCAGCCTACCCTGACTCCGTGCCCATCAATAATTTGGTCAAAGTCGAAGGCACGCCTTTGGCCGATGTGGCCGACATTGACCCTTTTGATTTTGTGCGCATGATCGCCGTTGCCCGCATCACCATGCCCAAGGCGCGCGTGCGCCTGTCGGCTGGTCGCCAAGCCATGCCCGACACCATGCAAGCCATGTGCTTTTTGGCGGGTGCCAACTCGATTTTTTATGGTGAAAAACTGCTCACCACAGGCAACCCCGATGTCGTCGCTGACCGCCAATTAATCGAGCGCCTGGGCATGTACTGCCACGGCCAAGCCACGCATGAGAATGGCGCGCCGCGCAGCGTGGCCGAACTGATGGCTGGCGAGCAAGGTGCTTGCCACGCGGCTGGCGCCGAACCCTGCTCGCACACGCACTAAAAGGGCGGCTTTTCGCGCCCCAAAAACAAACGCAGCCTTGGTGCTGCGTTTTTTCTGCCTACAAAAACTAACAAACGCCTACAGCGCGGCAGCACATTTCCGTATTACAGTGACAGCATGCGATGAACCCCTAGGGTTACGCTTCACAAAACGCTCATCACCCCTGATGAGTAGCCATTAGCTTTCAGAAAGTCTTTATGAAAACATCTACCCTCTTCGCTTTCACCCGCCGCAACGCGGCCATTTTGGCGCTGTCAGTAGCCAGCCTATTCGGCTCGCAAGCCGTGTTGGCGAAATCAGTCAAGCTTTGCAAAGACTGCGGCTTGGTGACTAATGTCCAAAGCCACAAAGAAAAAGGCAAAGCCACGGCACTGGGCACCGTCGGTGGCGCAGTGGTCGGGGGCCTTTTAGGCAATCAAATCGGCGGTGGCGACGGTAACACCGTAGCGACCGTAGCTGGCGCAGTAGGCGGTGCTTATGCTGGCCGTGAAATCGAAAAACGCCAGAAAAATAGGACCGTATGGGTCACGACAGTCAAAATGTCTAATGGCGAATACCGTGAATTCAGCCAGCGTTCACAGCCGAATTGGGGCAAAGGCACTGCCGTCCAAGTCACGAGCAACGGTTTGGTCCGCTACTAAGCACCCAGGCCATGCCGCTGTGAGCGGCTAAATCTTAAGCCAACACCGCCTCTAGCGCCGCTAGCATGGCGGTGTTTTCGTCTGGGGTACCAACCGTCAAGCGGATGCAATTGGCGAGTAAAGGG
>CAZUUN010000029.1:0-5345 GCA_964622735.1 uncultured Burkholderiaceae bacterium
CCACGCCGGTGATGATGACATCCAGGCCTTCAGGAAAGTCTTTCAGAATCTCTTGCGCGGTGGTCGCGGCGTGTACTTTGGTGTTCACTGGGTTCTCAAACTGCTGTGGAATCCACGCGCCCGGCGTGGCTGCCGCCAACTCGTGCGCACGCGCAATCGCCGCTTTCATGCCGCCTTCTTTGGGGGTGAGGTCAAAATTAGCGCCATAAGCCAACATCAGGCGGCGGCGCTCGATGCTCATGCTATTGGGCATGACCAAAATCAGCTTATAGCCTTTGACGGCAGCTACCATGGCCAAGCCCACACCGGTGTTGCCCGAAGTGGGCTCGATGATGGTGCCGCCCGGTTTGAGCTGGCCGCTGCGCTCCGCGTCTTCGATCATGGCCAAGGCGATGCGGTCTTTGATTGAGCCACCTGGGTTGCTGCGCTCAGACTTGATCCAAACCGTATGCCCCGAATTGGCAAACAGGCGATTGATGCGGATATGGGGTGTGTTACCGATAGTCTCTAGAATGTTGTTGGCTTTCATCGCGTCTGGGCTCCCTCTGCTGGTTGTTCGTGGTCTTATTCTAAGTTTATTGCCCCTCACTGCCGCGATCTGGTGCCAATTGCCACAAAGCGGGCCTTGTTTTCGGCTATTGCGGAGCTTAAAAATGCCTACAATTTGCCAAACAAAGTACACTGAAAATACCGCGCCCATCCCGCGCCCTTACAAAGACGAGGATTGATATGAAAAAAATCGCATGGTTCTGTGCCTTCACTTTCAGCCTATTAGCCAGCCTTGGCGCCCAAGCGCAGTGGCAATGGGTAGACCAAAGCGGCCGCAAAATCTACAGCGACCAAGCGCCGCCGAAAGATGTGCCTGAGAGCAAAATCATCAAAGGCGCGGATGGCCGTCCGTATACGCCTGTGCTGCCTATCGCCGAACTCATTAAAAATCCTAAATACAAAGATCCCAATGCCGAGACAGCAGTAGCAGTCAATGGCAAGGCCGCTGCGCCCGCAACTGCAGCCAGCGCAGCTGCAACGGCTAAGCCCAGCACAGCCGAGGCTAAAAAGGCCGCCGAGAAGAAGTTAGCCGAAGAGAAAAAAGCCGAGCAAGCGCGCTTGGCAGCCGAGCGCGAACGCAAAGAAGCGGATGCCCGCGATTGCGCACGCATGGCTAGCAGCTTGGCCAGTCTTAACTCGGGCGCACGCATTGCCATCATTGATGCCAAGGGCGAGCGCGGTTATATGAGCGATGCCAATCTGGCGGCTGAGCGCAAGCGCATCACCGACATGATGGCTGAGCGCTGCCGCTAAACCCGTCGAATTCGTGGCTCTGCCGCGATTAGAATCAAACCCTCTTAGCCTATCTCTAGCCTAGCGCGGCGGACCCAATCAGTGATTGTTTACGAATATCCCTTGCACGAACGCGTTCGCCTCTATATGCGGGTGGACCATATGAGCAAGCGCTTGGCCGAGTTGCTCACACGGCAGACGGCGCTTGATCACCATTTCGCGTTGCAGACTTTGTTTGAAATCGTTGACATCTGCGATTCGCGCACCGATTTGAAGTCGGAAATCCTCAAAGAGCTAGAGCGCTACCGCCAAACCACACTGGCCTTTCGCGGCTATGCTGGTGTAGACGAGCGCGTGATGGACGCTTTGCTCGAACGCATTGGCCACTGCTACAGCCATTTGAGCGCCCAAATGGGCAAGCTCAGCCACGAGTTCAACAGCAATGAGTGGCTGACCAGTGTGCGCAGCCGCATCAATATTCCAGCGGGCACCTGCGAGTTTGACCACCCCTCTTATCATGCTTGGGCGCACAGTGCGGTGAGCCAACGCCAAGCGGATTTGATCGCTTGGACCGCACCCTTGCAGCCGATTTTGAGCAGCGTGACGCTTATCATGCAACTCTTGCGCGATACCGGTATGCCGCAAAAAGTCATGGCGCAAGGCGGCGTTTATCAGCAAAGCTTGACCCAGACCAAGCCCTACCAATTGCTGCGCCTAATGATAGAGCCGAGCATGCAGCTGGTGCCTGAAATCAGCGGCAACCGCTTGATGGTGACGGTGCGCCTGATGCGCAAAGAGGGCGACAAGCTTTTGCATGCGGGCAATGTACAGGCGGGCTTCGAGCTGGCCTTGTGCGCTTAAATACTGCCCGCCTTGCCCAGCAGCCCTTCTGATTTTGCGAGCCGCGTGGTGGCGTGGCAACAAGCCCATGGCCGCCACGGCCTGCCTTGGCAGCAAACACAAAACCCCTACCATGTCTGGCTGTCTGAGATCATGCTGCAGCAGACCCAAGTGGCGACCGTATTGGATTATTACCAGCGCTTCTTGGCGCGCTTTCCCACGGTGCAGGGTTTAGCGCACGCGCGCGAAGACGAAGTCATGGCGCTGTGGGCGGGCTTGGGTTATTACAGCCGCGCGCGCCATTTGCACCGCAGCGCGCAAATGGTGGTGAGTGATTTTGGCGGTGAGTTTCCGCGCACGGCCGCGCAGTTGTGCCAATTGCCGGGCGTGGGCATGAGTACGGCGGCCGCGATTGCCTCTTTTTGCTTTGGCGAGCGCGCCGCGATTTTTGACGCCAATGTGCAGCGCGTTTTGGCGCGCCACTTGGGCTATGCACCCGACTTGGCGCGCAGTGCGAATAAAAATGCCCTGTGGGCGCTGGCCTGCACCCTGCTGCCCCAAGCACCAAGCGACATGCCGCCCTACACCCAGGGCCTGATGGATTTGGGCGCGACCATTTGTACCGCGCGTGCGCCGCAGTGCAGTCGCTGCCCAGTCGCTGCCGATTGCGTGGCGCGGCTCCGTAATCAGCAAGCTACGCTGCCTGTGCGCAGCAAAACGCTCACGCGCAAAAGCTTGAATGTGTATTTGCATAGACTGCAATGCGGCGACGAGATCGCTTTAATCAAGCGCCCGCCGCGGGGCATTTGGGGTGGCTTGTATTGTCTGCCTGAGATCGATGCCGCCACCTATGCGGCATTAGCAGCGCAAGCGACTAACTCAACCCTGCCGAGCTTTAAGCATGTTTTGACGCACCGCGATTTGCACATTCATGTGGTGCAAGAAAAGTGTGCGCAAGTGAATAGAGCACTTGTTGATTTGGTTTGGCGCACACCCGCTCAGGCTTTGAGTTTAGGCTTGCCGCAGCCCATAACTAAGCTATTGCAAACATCAGAGAAACTATCAAAATAATAGCTACTAAGGCAGATTTGACGGCTTAAACTGCCGATTTAACCCTTAAAAATGGACTTTTAAGGCGTCTGAAGCCTTAGCTTTAATGCGGAAATTCGCGGTGGCGCTTGATGGTGGGCCAAGTGGGGCTGAGCTTTTCATACAAACGCTCGACCAAATAAACCGAGCGGTGTTGCCCGCCCGTGCAGCCTATCGCCACGGTTACATAGCTGCGGTGTTCATAAGCCATATGGGGCAGCCAGCTGAGCAAAAAATTGCCGATGTCAGATTGCATGGATTGCACCGCAGGCGTAGCCGCTAGAAAAGCCGCCACGGGCGCGTCGCAACCCGTCAGCGCGCGCAGCTCGGACTCGTAATAGGGGTTAGGCAGCATGCGCACATCAAAGACAAAATTCGCGTCTAGGGGCAGACCGCGCTTAAAGCCAAAGGATTGCAGCACGATGGTTAGGCCATCGGCATTTTGCGCCAGCAGTTGTTTGATTTGCGTTTGCAATTGCGCGTTGCGGCTTTGGCTGGTGTCGATGATGTGCACGCCCTCGCTCATGCGCAAATCTTGTAGCGTCTCGCGTTCTTGCTCAATCGCTTGCGCCAAGCCTTGGGCACTCAGTTCGTCGGCGCGGCTGAAGAGCGGGTGCTTGCGCCGCGTCTCTGAAAAGCGCCGCACCAGCACATCGGTGCTGGCGTCGAGGAAAAAAGTCTTGATGCGCACGCCGTCTTTTTGCAACTGCGCAATGTGGGCTGGAATGCAAGCGAGCGAATTGCTGCTGCGCACATCAATCGCAATGGCGATGCGGTCCACTTCGTGGCTGGATTTGAGCGCGACGAATTCGCGCATCAGCTCAGGCGGCAGATTGTCCACGCAGTAATAGCCCGCGTCTTCGAGTGCTTTGAGCACCACCGATTTGCCCGCACCGGCCATGCCGGTGACGACGACTAAATCGATGGGTTTTTTCGCTTGCGCGGTTTTGTCTGTCATGCCACTTGCTCCAGCATTTCTTGGGCGTGCGCCAAACTGGTTGCGCTGGCACTGCCGCCCAACATGCGTGCGACTTCGTGCACGCGTTCTTTGGCACCCATCAACTGCACTTGGCTGCTGGTGCGGCCTGCTTGCTGTTGCTTGCTCACTAATAAATGCTGGTGCGCGCTGGCTGCGACCTGCGCCAAATGCGTCACGGCCAATACCTGCCGATGGTGACCCAGTTGGCGCAAGAGCGCGCCAACGGTGTGCGCCGCGGCACCCCCTATGCCGCTATCGACCTCGTCAAATATCAGGCTGGGCGCGCCCTCTTGGCCGCTGATGACCACCGCCACCGCCAAAGCAATGCGCGAGAGCTCGCCGCCCGAGGCGACTTTGCTAATGGGTTTGGGGCTCACGCCCGCGTGCCCTGCGACTAAAAACTCCACGCTCTCTAAGCCCGTTTCTGTAGCTGCGCAGGGCGCAATCGCAATTTGCAAGAGCCCGCCTGCCATGCCGAGTGTTTGCATCAGCGTGGTGATTTCGCGCTCTAGCGCAGGTGCCGCTTTGCGGCGCGCGAGCCCCAGGGTTTTGGCTAGTTTTTCATAAGCCGCATAAGCCTGGCGCTCGGCTTGCTCGAGGCTAGCCAAGTCGGCCGCTTGCTCTAACGCATTGAGTTTGTCACGCCAAGTGGCAAGCAGCGCGGGCAAATCTTCGGGCTTGCTTTTGTAGCGCCGCGCCAGCGACAGCCACAGTGCCAAGCGGCTGTCGAGCTGGGCCAAGCGCTGGGCATCGGGCGCGACATGGCGGTTGCTGGCGCGCAGCTCGTGCGCCAAATCTTGCGTCTGCGCAATGACGCTGACCAGTTGTTCGTGCAGCGCTTGCAAATGCGGCTGCAAATGCTTGACGCCATCGAGCGCGCTCAAGGCAGTTTGCAAATGCGGCAGTGCGCCGCTCTCGCGTCCAGCATCCAGCGCGTGCAGCGCTTTTTGTGTCGCGTCGATCAGGTCTTGGGCATGCGCTTGCTCGGCCTGCTCTTGGTTCAGCGGCTCCCATTCAGCCGCTTGGGGTTTGAGTTTGTCCAGCTCGGCCAACTGCCACTGCAAGCGCTCACGCTCATCCGCCATCGTGGCTTGCAGCGCTGTTGCTTCTTGCAGGGTTTTGTGCGCTTGCCGCCAAGCTTGCCAAGCCGCACGCA
>CAZUUN010000029.1:5445-15080 GCA_964622735.1 uncultured Burkholderiaceae bacterium
GTTGCTTCTTGCAGGGTTTTGTGCGCTTGCCGCCAAGCTTGCCAAGCCGCACGCAGCGGCTTGCTGTCTAACTTGGCGTAGCTGTCGAGCAAATGCAGCGCTTGGCTGCTCTTGGCCAGCGATGCCCAAGCGTGTTGACCGTGTATGTCGACTAAAAAATCACCCAGCTCGCGCAACTGCGTCAGCGTCGCTGCGCTGCCATTGATCCAGGCTTTGCTTTTGCCTTTCGTGTCGATCACGCGGCGCACCAAAATGCCCGCCTCGCTGTCAAAACCGGCGCCGTCCAGCCAAGCGCGGCTGGCGGGCGTGGCTTCAAACTCGATGGCGATTTCGGCTTGGCTCGCGCCCTCATACACCACATCGACATCGGCGCGCTGGCCCAGCGCGAGTTGCAGCGCGTCGATCAGGATGGATTTACCGGCACCCGTCTCACCCGTGAGTGCCGTGAATTGCGGCGGCAGGTCGAGCTCGAGCGCGGGGACAATGACAAAATTCTTCAGGCTGATGCGAAGGAGGGCCATTTTCTTTAATTGTGTTCGTTCCAGTGCAGCTTGTGGCGCAGGGTGTCGTAATAACTCCAGCCACGCGGGTGCAACATGCGGGCAGATTTTTGCGCGCGCTGAATCAAAATGCGGTCGCCCGGCTGCAAGTGTTTGATCGATTGCATGTCGAAGTTGGCGGTGACTTCTTTCGCCGCCACGATCTCGATGCTGATGCGCACGCTGTCGGGCAGGGCGATGGGGCGGTTCGAGAGATTGTGCGGCGAGATCGGCACCATCACAAAGCCGCCTAAGCCAGGGTGCAAAATCGGCCCGCCGGCAGACAGCGCATAAGCGGTCGAGCCCGTGGGCGTAGCCACGATCAGCCCATCGGCGCGGTGGTTGGCGACAAAGTGGCCGTCGATTTCGACGCGCAACTCGACCAAGCCCGCGCTACTGCCACGGTTGACCACGACATCGTTCATGGCGGTCGCTTCCATGATCACTTCGCCCGCGCGCTCGACCTGCGCGGCGATCAGGCAGCGTTGGTGTTCGACATAGTCGCCGTGCAGCATGGCTTGCAAAACTGGGGCGTAATCGTCAAGCGCAATGTCGGTGATGAAGCCTAAGCGCCCTTGGTTAATGCCGATCAAGGGCGTGCCGTAATGCGCCAGCGTGCGCGCTGCGGCCAGCATGGTGCCGTCGCCGCCGACCACCACAGCCAGATCACATTTTTGGCCGATGCCACTCAAGTCTTCATAAGCCCAGTCTTTCACGCCGCTGTTCTCGGCCGTGACGGCGTCCAGCGTCACCGTGCAGCCCTGGGCTTGCAGCGTTTGCGCAATGCCGTGCAGCATCGCTGGCGGCGTGCCGCCTTGGGCAGTGGGGTGCTTGCCGATCAGGGCAACTTGTTGAAACTGGAGGGCCATAAGGCGAATTAGAGCATCAAATCAGGCTGAAATATACTGTAGCCACTATGTTAGACGAACGCGCCCAAGTTTTACTCAAAGCGCTGGTTGAACGCTATATCAGCGACGGCCAGCCTGTGGGCTCGCGCACGCTTGCGCACCAAGCGGGGCTAGACCTGTCGGCCGCCACCATCCGCAATGTGATGAGTGACTTAGAAAACCTGGGGCTGATTGCCAGCCCGCACACCTCGGCTGGGCGCGTGCCCACGGTGCGCGGCTACCGTTTGTTTGTGGATACCATGCTGACGGCGCAGCAAGAGCAGTTTGCGGCGCCGCAACTCTTGGCCGACCAGCCGCAAAAAGTCATCAGCAACGCGGCGCAGATTCTTTCTAATTTATCCAGCTTTGTCGGCGTGGTCATCGCGCCGCGCGCGTCCAGCATCTTGCAGCACGCCGAGTTTTTGCGCTTGGGCGAGCGTCGTATTTTGCTCATCTTGGTCGCGCCCGATGGCGATGTGCAAAACCGCGTGCTCTTGACGCAGCAAGACTACAGCCAAAGCCAACTGGTGGAGGCCAGCAACTTCATCAACCGCCACTACAGCGGCTTGTCGATCGAGCAAATTCGCAACCGTTTGGCCAGCGAGGCGCAGCAGCTGCAAGGCGAAATCGCCACCCTCATGCAAGCGGCCGTGCAAGCGCCCGAGCAGGCTCCGCAAGACGAGAATGTGGTCATTGCGGGCGAGCGCAATTTGCTCGGTGTGCAAGATTTTTCGAGCAATATCGCGCAGCTGCGCAAAGCCTACGCTTTGTTTGAACACAAAGCGCAGTTGCTGCAATTGCTCGAAAGCTCTAGCCAAGGCGAGGGCGTGCGCATCTTCATCGGCGGCGAGAGCCACACCGTGCCGATGGAGGACTTGTCCATCGTCAGCGCGCCCTACGAGGTGAATGGCGCAATCGTCGGCACCCTGGGCGTCATCGGCCCCACGCGCATGCACTACAACCGCATGATCCAAATCGTTGACATCACCTCTAAGCTGCTCGGCAACGCTTTGAGCTTCAAGGCCGGTGGCCCGAATAATTGATTCAATGGATTCTTGATTTAATAGATTCGAGTGTGTTTGCGCTGTTTTTGGCCGTCAAACCTGCCTGAGTCGCTATTGATTCAATAGTGGCAACGACGATCGGCGCCTGAACTCTGGCTAAAATACCCGCTACGCCGCCGAGCTGATTGGCGGTCTTTTTTGGGGGATACCCAGAGTGATAGAAATCAACCAAGCGAGCGCCGACGCGCCCGCATTTGACTACGCCGTTTTAATTGGGCGCTTTCAGCCCTTTCATGCCGGGCACGAAAAGCTGCTCGAATACGCGCTCTCGATCGCGCCGCGCGTCATCGTTGTGATCGGCAGCGACAAGCAGCACCGCAGCGTCAAAAATCCCTTCACCTTTGAAGAGCGCGAGCGCATGATCCGCGCTGGGCTGCCTTCAGCCGCGCAAGCGCGCGTCAGCATGATAGGCGTGCCCGACGCACCCTATAACGAATCGATTTGGATCGCGTCCATCCAAAACGGCGTCGATCGCCTGATAGCCGCCGATGGCCAAGACCCCCAGCAATGCCGCATTGCATTGGCGGGGCATTTGAAAGACAGCAGCAGCTACTACCTCAAGCTTTTTCCGCGTTGGGAGTTTCAGCCCTTTGGCAATGTAGCGAGTTTGAACGCGACCGACATACGCGGCCTTTACTTCAATGAAGCCAGCCGCGCGCAACTGCAAAACGACAAAGTGCCCAGCGGTACGCAAGAATTTTTAGAGCGCTTCACGCAAAGCAAACATTACGCCGACCTGGCCGAAGAGCGCAGCGTGCTCGACGAATACAAACGCCGTTACAGCTACAGCGACAGCCCTTTTCCGCCGATCTACACCACGGTCGATGCGGTCGTGGTCGAAGCGGGTTACATCTTGCTGGTGCAGCGCAAATACAGCCCCGGCAAGGGCACTTGGGCGCTGCCTGGCGGTTTTGTCGGGCGCGAAGAAAAGCTGCTCGACGCGGCCATCCGCGAGCTGAAAGAAGAAACCAAACTCAAAGTGCCGCTGCCCGTTTTGCGCGGCAGCGTGCGCGGCAATCATGTCTTTGATGCGCCGGGGCGCAGCCAGCGCGGGCGCACCATCACGCACGCTTATTTTTTTGAGCTGACCCACAACCAGTGGAGCGGCCTGACCGAGATACGCGCCGCCGACGATGCCGCCGATGCGCGCTGGGTGCCGCTGTCCGAGTTTTTGCAAATGCAAGACCGCATTTACGAAGACCACTTCTTCATCGCCAACCACTTCTTGGGTGGCTTGGGGCTGCAGCCGCATTTTTAATCGGCAAATAGCAGCCTTAAACACTACTGATTTAAGAGCTGCTCAGGCAGGTTTGACGGCTTAAAGTGCCTAAAATACCCTTAAAAATAGCATTTGAGTCAGTTTAAGCCGATTTAAGGCACATCAGGCAGCGTTTGCAGCGCATCCAGCACGATTTGCTCGGTCAGCAGCTCGGGCAGCAGCGTTTGCTGGCCTTGGGCGTTAATCAATACATACACTGGCACACCGCTGCGGCCCAGGGCTTGCAGCGCGGCGGTGATGTGGGCGTCGTAGCGCGTCCAGTCGGCGCGCAGCAGCAGCACATTTTTGCTGGCAAAGGCGGCGTTGATGCTTGCTTGGTGCAGCACCGCTTTTTTGTTGTACTGGCAAGTCACGCACCACGCGGCGGTGTAATCAACAAACACGGGGCGGCCTGCGGCGGCGGCCTCACTTTGCTTTTGCGCGCTCCAGTCTTGCCAAGCGCCGCTGGGCAGATTGCTGCTGACGGCATTGACCGTGTTGGCAGTATTGGATGTTGGCAAGCTGTTGCTGATTTCAGCCCGCAGCACCAGCGCTGTGACCAAGCCAAAGACTAAAACCACCAGCGCGCTGCGGCGCAAACCCGCCGTCCACAGTGTCAGCGTCGTGGCGACTAAAACCAACAGCGCCAGCGCATAGGCCGTCGCGTCCACACCCACTTGCTGGCCCAGCACCCACAGCAGCCAAACCACGGTCAGCCACAGCGGCAGCGCCAGCACGCGTTTGAAAGCGTCCATCCACGCGCCCGGTTTGGGCAGCCAAGCGCCCAAGCGCGGCACAAACGCCAAGAGCACATAAGGCAGCGCCATGCCCAGACCCAAAGCCGCAAACACCAACAAAGCGATGAAGGCGTTTTGCGCCAGCGCATAACCCAGCGCCACGCCCATAAATGGCCCCGTGCAGGGGGACGCCACCGCCACGGCGAGCACGCCCGTTAAAAAACTATCGACCAGCGGATGCCGCGAGGACGCTTGCAACCAGCGCTGCGGCAAGACCTGCCCCAGCTCAAACGCGCCCGCTAAATTAAGCGCCAAGAGCGTGAACAAGAGCGCCAGCGCCAAGACCACGGCGGGCGATTGCAACTGAAAGCCCCAGCCCAGCGCCGCGCCGCCAGCCTTCAGACCAATGAGCAAAGCCGCCAGCAACACAAAGCTGAGGATGACGCCGACCGCGTAAGCCAGCGCGCCGGTTTTGCGGTGGCTGGCGTCTTTGCTTTTGACCACCGCCAAAGCCTTGATCGCCAAAACTGGAAACACGCACGGCATGAGGTTGAGCAAAAGCCCGCCGCCGAATGCCAGCAACAAGACCCAGAGCAAACCGCTGGGCGCTGCCGCAGTCCTGCTTAAAGTCGCCGTTTGGCTGTTCGCTTGCTCCTTCGTTTGCGTATTGGCTTCTAGCGCAGCAGCCAGCGCGGGGCTAATCGCCATGCCTTGGTTGTTGCGTTGGTAAAGCGCGGTTTGGCTAAACGCGCTGCTGCCGCCTTGCGTGACTGCGCGTGCGCGCCAGCTTTTTTGGCCGTCAGACAAGACCCAAAAGCTCTCGCTCGGCGCGGTGTGCAGCGACTCATTCAGCGCCATGCGCAGTTGCTGCTCGCCGTCTGCGCTTGTGGCTTCTGGCGCGCTGGCGTGGGCTATCAGTTGCGGCTCTTCGGCAAATACGGCCAGTGGCTTGGCGCTAGCGGGCAGGCCACTCAGCGTCAGGCTTTCATTCTTCGCATCAACGGTCAATACATAAGGCGGCGTTGCTGCGGGCAAGTCTTGCGGCACTTGCGCCAAGCTGTGCGCAAACTGCGCGGCGTGATCCGTGTTTGAGACTGTCGGCACGGGCAAACTAAAACTGCCGCTTTGCGGAATGCACTCGACCTTGCACACCAGCCAACGCGCTTGCAGTTCGATGACGGCGTTGGCGGATGCGGCCTGCGTGATTTGCACTGGCACCGACAGCAGCACCTCGCCCTCATAGCCATAGTTCACCATGCCAGGCAGGGCGATTTTTTGCGGCAGCGGCCAGGCAATCTCACCCGCTTGGCTGCCTGCGGGCAATTGCCAACTTAAAGTTGTGGCTGCGCCCGAGTCACCCGAGTTCTTCCAATAGGTGTGCCAGCCCGGCGCGTGTTGCAGCAGCAGCCCTAGGCGTAGCGGCGCGCCCACTTGCCAGCCCTTTGGTGCGTCTAATACCAGCTCGGCGCGCACTTGCTCGGTTTGCACCACAGCTGCGTTAATTGCTGCTGCTGGCTCGCCCAAACCTAAAACATCAATGCGAGCGTGGCTAAAAGGGCTAAACAGCAGCAAGAAAGCCAGCGTTAGCACCCGTAGCGCGCTAGAAGGGCGATAATGCGGGTAAACCATGGTGAAGAAGTTGTGAACCATATCCTCATTATCGCCCACCAGCCTTTGGCTAGCGCTTTGCGCGCTTGTGCGCTGCATGTCTTTCCTGAACTGGCGTCTTGTATCACGGCCTTTGATGTGCCCTGCGAGCAGTCGCGTGAACTCAGTTATTCACAGGCGCAAGCCCTGCTGCCCGCTGATCAAGATGTTTTGATTTGCACCGATGTCTGCGGTGCCACGCCTTTTAATATTGCGCAAGACTTGGCCAATGCCAACGGCTGCGAATTACTCACCGGCGCCAATGTGCCCATGGTCGTGCGCGGCTTGGGCTACAGCCACGAGACGATGAGCAAAATGGTTGCCAAAGCAACCGAAGGTGCGCGCCAAGGCATCATGCAAATCGAAGCCAGCGCACCGCCGCCTTGCGCGTCTGAATTCGCGGGCTTGCACATCTAAGCCGCGCTTTGCGGCTGGCCGCTTATTGCGCCAGCGCCCACTCTATATGTTCTTGCACCACGGCAGTGGCCTGCGGCAGTTGCGCGGCTAGCGCTTGGCGCATCGCGGCGCGCTCGTCTGCGGCCAATTCGCCGCGCAGCGCATTGCCCAGCGCAATCGCTATATTGCGCTGCCAGCGCTCGTGGCCTATGCGGCGTATGGGCGAGCCTTCTAGCTGCTTGTCAAACTCCGCCTCGCTCCAGCCCAGCAATTGCAACAAACTGCTGCCCGCCATGCCCGCGCGCGCATCAAAATCAGGCAGCGGGCTGCTGCCCGCAAACTTATTCCAGGGGCAGGCCAATTGGCAATCGTCGCAACCATAAATGCGGTTGCCCATCAGCGGGCGCAAGTCGGGGTCTATGCTGCCCGCGTGTTCGATGGTCAGGTAAGAAATGCAGCGCCGCGCATCCAGCCGATAGGGCGCAACGATGGCCTGCGTCGGGCACACAGCTATGCAGGCTGTGCAAGTGCCGCAGTGCGCGCCAACATCCAGCGCGCGCTCGTCGGCCTGCGCCGCAGCCCTTAAATCCACATCCACATAAATCTCGCCGATAAAGCTCATCGAGCCGCGCTCGCGCGAGAGCATCAGCGTGTGCTTGCCGCGCCAGCCCAAGCCCGCACGCGTAGCCAGCTCAACCTCTAATACGGGCGCTGAATCGGTAAAGGCGCGATGGCCGAAAGGCCCCAAATCGGCGGCAATTTTGTCGGCTAATTGCTGCAAGCGTTTGCGCAGCACCTTGTGGTAATCGCGCCCACGGGCATAGAGCGAAATCACCGCCTCTTGCGGCTGCTGCAAACGCGCCAACTCGCGCTCGCGCCAGTCGCCATCATCCAGCGCATAGTCACGCGGCAAATAATCCATGCGCGCGCTGATCACGCTGATCGTGCCCGGCACCAGCTCGGCAGGGCGGGCGCGCTTCAAACCATGCGCTGCCATATAGCCCATGCTGCCGTGAAAGCCAGCCGCCAGCCACGCCTGCAAACCTGGCTCTGCTTGGCTTAGGTCTATGCCGCTAATGCCTATTTTGGCAAAGCCCAAATCAGTCGCGTGCTGCTGTATTTTTGCTAGCTGCTCGGGCAGGTTTGACGGGATAAATGGCGTATTTTGCATATAAAAATACAGCTTGCACGCCTAAAGCGACCAAAGCCCTTAAGCCGCCATGTGGGCGCTAATGCTTTGCAGCACCAGCGCATCGGGCGCGGCTTGCACCACCGCCACGCCGTTTGGTTTGATCAGCACAAACTTCATCGCGCCGCCTTCGGCTTTTTTGTCCACGCGCATGTGGTCCATAAACTCATCCAGCGCAATCTTCGGCGCTTGCGTGGGCAAGCCCGCGCGCGCAATCAGCTGCGTCAGGCGGGTCACCGCGCTGCTATCAATCAGCCCCAAACGCTGCGACAAATCAGCCGCCATCACCATGCCCGCGCCCACGGCCTCGCCGTGCAGCCAGTTGCCATAGCCCATGCTCGCCTCAATCGCGTGGCCAAAGGTGTGGCCAAAATTAAGGATGGCGCGTAGCCCCGATTCGCGCTCGTCTTGCGCCACCACCCGCGCCTTGATCTCGCAGCACTGGCGCACCGCATAGCGCAGCGCCTGTGCATCCAGCGCGCGCAGCGCCTCCATATTCGCCTCCAGCCATTCAAAGAAGGCCCAATCCGCAATCGGCCCGTACTTGATCACCTCAGCCAGCCCCGCGCTCACCTCGCGTGTGGGCAGGGTCTTGAGCGTGCCCAAATCACACACCACCAACTGCGGCTGGTAAAACGCGCCGATCATGTTTTTGCCCAGCGGGTGGTTGATGGCAGTCTTGCCGCCCACTGACGAATCGACCTGCGACAAGAGCGTCGTCGGCACCTGCACAAAAGGCACGCCGCGCATATAGCTGGCAGCGGCAAAGCCCGTCATATCGCCCACCACGCCGCCGCCCAGCGCAAACAGCACCGTCTTGCGGTCGCAAGCCTGGCCCAGCAGCGCGTCAAAAATCAAATTCAGCGTTTGCCAATCCTTGTGCGCCTCGCCATCGGGCAGTTGCAGCACATGCACTTGGCCGTAATGCGCTTGCAGCGCCGCTTGCAACTGCGCGGCGTACAGCGGCGCAACCGTGGTGTTGCTCACGATCAGCGCACTGGCCGCGCGCGGCAACTGCGCATAAGTGCTGGCGCTGCCCAGCAAATCGCCGCCAATCACGATGGGGTAACTGCGTGTGCCTAAATCAACAGTGAAGGTGTGGGGTGCAGACATAAAAGAAACCAAAACAAAGAGAAATGAAGCAAAGTGGACAAAAGCGGCTGCGATGCAGAGCAAAAAGCAATAGCAGCGATTGTAGAGACTAGAAAAAGGCCTTTTTAAGCATGTTTTAAGCCTTTTAGGCCGTCAAACCTGCCTGAGTAGCTAGTGTTTTAGTAGTTGTCTGGGCTGCGGTTTGATCTGTTCGATGACGCAAAAGGCGGCGACCATGTCGCCCTCAGCGCTCAGGCTCAGGTGTGCTTGCAAGTGCTGGGCTTGCAGCCAGACACTAAAGTCGGGGACGAATTGACACCGTAGCCCACGGAAATAATCACATCCAGGTTGAAGTACTCGACTTGCTAGGTTTTGCCATCAGCGGCAGTTGTTGCATTTTTTGCAACTACTGCGGCACGATCCAATTCACCCTCTTTAAAAATATTGCTCAAGTGGCGCGAAATGCCTGATTTGTCGCGCTCAAACAAATCCGCCAATTGCTGCAAACTCAGCCAAACCGTATCGTGCTGGGCATCCAGCCGCACTTCCACCGCTTGGCCTGCGGCTTCGTAGATGATGATGGGAGCTGGGGCGCTGATAGTCATAGGCACATTATTCACCATGCCAACAGCCGATAAGCCGCAGGATCAAGCAGGCTTTGCTGCCAGCACCCACAAATTCAGCCGCGCCGCGAAGCGGCTTGGGCTTGAATGAAGCCTTAGCTAGCAGTTGCCACCCTTGGCTATCGCAGCCGCGAAAAAACCATAGCTTCTCAGGCAGGTTTGGCGGCTTAAAAAGGCTAAAAGATGCCTAAAAATGCAGTGCA
>CAZUUN010000030.1:0-4606 GCA_964622735.1 uncultured Burkholderiaceae bacterium
CGGTGGCGGTCAGTCGCGCGGCTTTGGCGGCAAGCGCTAAGCGCAGTCTTTTTGCTCTATGCTATGGGCGTGGGCGGCGCAGATGGATGCGGCCCGTGTTCTGTGGAAAAGGAGACTGCCATGTTTGAAAACATTCTCGTGCCCGTTGATGGTTCTGACACTGCGGCGCTGGCTTTGGAAAAAGCCACCGCGTTGGCTGAGAAATTCAAAAGCAAAATCACGCTCTTGTGCGTGATGGAGCCTTACCCCGCGCTCACCATGAATGAAATGGACTTGGGTTTGGCGCAACAACAATATGCCCAAGTCGCTGAGCAACATGCCGACACGACGCTCGAGCGCGCTCGGGCGACGCTCGCCGCTTTGCTCCCCACGCAAGTACAAATCATGAAAATTGAAGCTGGCTCGGCTTGGCGCGGCATCGTCGAGACCGCGCACCTGCTCGAGGTTGACTTGATCGTCATGGGCTCACATGGCCGTAAAGGTCTAGAGCGCTTGGTGCTGGGCAGTGTGGCGCAAAAAGTGGTCTCGCACGCCGAACGCTCCGTCCTCGTTGTGCACGCTAAAGCCTGATGACTGCGCCCCCATCTTTGCAGTCTGACATCTTGTTCCAGCCCCTGCAGCTGGGTGAGTTGGCTTTGACCAACCGCATCATCATGTCGCCCATGACGCGCACGCGTGCGGGCGAAAACGATATCGCCACTGACTTGATGGTTGAATACTACCGCCAGCGCGCCAGCGCCGGTTTGATCGTGACCGAAGGCGTCTACCCCAGCCGCGTTGGCAAGGGTTATTGGCGCATGCCCGGCATTGCCGATGCGGCGCAAATCGCCTCTTGGCGCAAAGTGGCCGATGCGGTGCATGCCGAAGGCGGCAAAATCGTGATGCAACTCATGCATTGCGGCCGCGTAGTGGTCTTGGCCAATCGCTTGTTCGCCGCTGAGGTCATCGCGCCTTCGGCGGTGCCATGCCCGCAGCCTGTACCTGGGCCTGATGGCGTACCGGCGGCTACGGCGATGCCGCGTGCGATTGCGCCCGATGAAATTCCAGCGCTGTACGAAGAGTTCGCGCAAGCCGCCCGCAATGCCCGCGCAGCGGGTATCGATGGCGTTGAGCTGCATGCCGCAAGCGGTTATTTGGTGCACCAGTTTTTAGACACGGCCAGCAACCAGCGCAGCGATGCCTATGGCGGCAGTGCCGAGAACCGCTGCCGCTTTGCCATCGGTGTGCTGCAAGCCATGGCTGACGCCATCGGTGCGGGGCGTGTGGGTTTGCGCATTTCGCCCGGCAATACTTTTAATGGGATGGCCGCGGATGAGCCTGAAGCCAATTTCGCGCCCTTGCTGCAAGCAGCTGAGGGCATGAAGCTGGCTTATGTGCACATCATGAACATGAATTTGCCAGAGTTCGATGTGCTGGAGATGGTGCGCAAATATTGGAGCGGCCCCGTGCTGAACAACAATGGTTTAACGGGTGCCAGCGCCCGTGAGCTGTTGCAGCAAGGCCGTGCACAGGGTGCCTCTTTTGGGCGCGCTTTTATCAGCAACCCCGATTTGCCCGCGCGTTTGGCACAAAACGCACCGCTCGCGCCCGTGCAGGCGGCCTCTATTTATGTGGGCGAAGAGCGTGGTTATACCGACTATCCGCCTTTGGTCGCCAGCACTACGGGTGCTGGGTGAGCGCTTAGATTTGCCCTGAGTAGCTATTTTTTAAATAGCTGCTCAGGCAGGTTTGACGGCTTAATTTGCCAATTCCATATAAAAATAAGCCCTGAAGGGGCTTATTCGCCAAAGCCAGTTTGATCCAGCGCTTCTTGCGCTTTGGGGTGACCGGCGCGGCGCGCGGCGCGCAATAATCGCACCCCTTGCGGCAAGTCGATGGCGCTGCCACGACCCTGTGACAAACGCACCCCAGCTTCATATTGCGCCTGTCTGTCGCCTTGAGCGGCAGCGGCCAACAGCTTGGCCATGGCGCTGTCAGGCAGAGGCTCTTCTGGCAGGCTGCTTGGGACTGTGTGGCTGCTGGTGCTGGCTGCGCTGCGGGGTGTTGGCATTGCGGCGCTCGTGGGTGCTTGCGTACTGTTTTTGGCAGCCCAAGCTTTCAGCCACTGCTGGGCGGGGGCGACGCCATTGGATGCGGCTTGGTAATACCACTGCAAAGCCTGTTCGTTGTTGCGCGGCACACCCAAGCCGCGTTCCCAAGCCTGGGCATACAAATACTGTGCTTGGGCGTCGCCCACGGTTGCAGCGAGTTGGTACAAATTGGCCGCTTGTGTCAGGTCTTGCGGTGCCCCTTGGCCCGTGGCGTAGCAATGGCCGAGGGCGACGACGGCTGCAGTATCGCCTAGTGCCGCCGCTTGGCTAAACCAGGCGCAAGCTTTTGCCGCGTCAGGCGGGGTGCCCAAACCTTTTTGGTACATATAGGCGATGTTGTATTGCGCCAAGCTGTGCCGCTGCTGTGCCAATGGCAGCCATAGTGCCAGCGCATTTGCATAGTCTTTGCGTTGATAAGCCGCTTCGCCGCGTTCAAACGCTGCTTGTGCACTTTGTGCCCAAGCGCTCGTGCCGCTGATGAGCAGCAGCGCGAGAGAAAAAATAAAACGGAGAGGGCGCATGAGCAAACTGGGACGACGGTGAAGAGCTGATTTAGCGCAGTATAAAACGAAATGCAATGCTTTTTAAGCCTTTAATTTGCTTAAAACCTTTATGAGAACTGCCTGAGCAGCTACTGAAAATATAGTATTCAGCCATGACGCTTGGCGCATGAAAAACGCAGCCATGGGCTGCGTTTTGGGTGGCTAGAGTGGGAACTCTATTATTTTGGCATTTTGCCGTTGGCACCGACCAACATGGCCTCTTTCAGCCTGCCATCCACAGGCGATTTACCCAGCCAAATCGACAAAATCGTGTCGTAAAACTCAGGCTCTTTGATGGCTTCTTGCACATCGCCTTTGATGGTCAGCACAGTGCCCGTGTTGGGGATGTAGTCAATATTGACCAAGTCAAACGAAGTGAGTCGTTTGTATTTGGCGAAGTACTCGCCCAGCTTCATCATGCCGGGGATGGACTTGGTAAAAGAGTTGCGATCGACATTGGCCTCTATGCCTTTGGTCATCATCTTGCCGAACTCGCGCGCATCTAGGTTGTCGCGAAGGAACTGCATAGTGACGCGTTTAGGGCCAGGGACGGCCATGCATTCTGCAAGGCTTTTGCACGGCTTGGCAGTGTAGAGGGCAACGGCGTAGACCTTGAAGATCGCCTTGTAGCGCACACCGCCACCGTTCAATGCCAAGTCTGTGCCGTGGAGTTTGACCGTGGTCGGGAATTTGGCGCCGCCAAAATCGACCTCGTTGCTTTGCGCAAGGGCAGCGCTCGAAAGCCCGATCAGCATGGCGGATGAAAGCAAAGCGGCAGCCAAGCTGCGTGGGAAGTGAAGGCGGTAGAACATAGCAGGGTCCCCTTAATATGTTGCAAAATGTGAGAGCCCATGCTACTTGATCTGCAGCTATTTGGGAATATATTTGTGCTTTTGGGGTTATAGCTTGGGCACTGTCATGCATAAAAGCTATAACGCTCTTGGATAAAATGAATCGCTAGGCTGCCCCAAATCAATAGTTTAAGGCTATGATTCATCCATCGGCGATTGATTTTATGTTTGAACTATTATCGACTCCGAGTAAACTTTCAGTTTTAACCCTTTTTTCATCCCTCAAGGAGCATTTTTCATGAACTGCCTCATCAATACCAAAGTCCAACCGTTTAAAGCCCAAGCCTTCAAACAAGGTAAATTCATCGAAGTGACGGAAAAAGACTTGCAAGGCAAGTGGTCTGTTTTGATTTTCATGCCGGCGGCTTTTACTTTCAACTGCCCAACCGAAATCGAAGACGCAGCTGACAACTACGCTGAATTCCAAAAACTGGGCGCGGAAGTGTTCATCATCACGACCGACACGCATTTCTCACACAAAGTTTGGCACGAAACCTCGCCAGCCGTGGGCAAAGCCCAATTCGCGTTGGTCGGTGACCCAACCCATGCTTTGACCAACGCTTTCGGCGTGCACATTCCAGAAGACGGTTTGGCACTGCGTGGCACTTTCGTCATTGACCCAAGCGGCACGATCAAAACGATCGAAATTCACGACAACGCGATTGCGCGTGATGTCAAAGAAACGCTGCGCAAAGTCAAAGCCGCTAAGTATGTGGCCGAGCACCCAGGTGAAGTGTGCCCAGCTAAATGGAACGAAGGCGCGAAAACCATCACGCCTTCACTCGACTTGGTCGGCAAAATCTAAACAGCCTAAGGCTTGTTGCGCAGCGCGTCTTACACGCCCTGCGCCCATCAGCCGAGAGGCGAGGCGGCCTGCTGTCGCGCCCTTCGGCTTTTTTGCGCCCATTTTTTGGCGGCGCGCCCCATTCAGTTCAGCAAAAAGCGCGCGCGAGCGCTGCGAACGGCTGCAAGAAGTAAAGGAAAACACCATGTTAGATCAAGAAATGGCCCAGCAATTAGCCACCTATATGGGGATGTTGCGTCGCCCGCTGAGTATCAGCGCCACACTCGGTGCCGATGCTTCTTCGCAAGAACTCAAAGGCTTGCTCGAACAGATTGCGGG
>CAZUUN010000030.1:4706-14473 GCA_964622735.1 uncultured Burkholderiaceae bacterium
GAAGAGCGCCAAGTCATGGCCGTGCCCATGGTGTTTTTGAATGGCGAAATGTTTAGCTCAGGCCGTATGGATGCGCGTGAGATTTTGGCCAAAATTGACACCGGCGCGGCAGCGCGCGAAGCGGCTAAGTTGAACGAAAAAGCGCCCTACGATGTGCTCATCGTTGGCGGTGGCCCCGCCGGTGCAGCAGCGGCTGTCTATGCCGCGCGCAAAGGCATACGCGTAGGCGTGGTGGCCGAGCGCTTTGGCGGTCAAGTGAACGACACGCTGGCAATCGAAAACTATATTTCTATTCTGGAAACGGATGGCCCGAAATTCTCAGCCGCGCTCGAAGCCCATGCGCGTGCCTACGATGTCGATATCATGAATTTGCAAAAGGTCGAAAAAATCATTCCAGCGACGCAAGAAGGCGGCTGGATTACGGTGCAAACCGAGAGTGGCGCTGTGCTGCAAAGCCGCAGCGTGATCTTGGCCACAGGCGCACGCTGGCGAAATGTGAATGTACCCGGCGAGCAAGAGTACAAAAACAAAGGCGTGGCCTATTGCCCGCACTGCGATGGTCCGCTGTTTAAAGGCAAGCGCGTGGCGGTGATCGGCGGCGGCAACTCAGGCGTTGAAGCCGCGATTGATTTGGCTGGCGTGGTGGCGCATGTCGATGTGGTCGAATTTGCCGACCAGTTGAAAGCCGACGCCGTGCTGGTGAAAAAGCTCCACAGCCTGCCCAATGTCACGGTGCATGTGAACAGCGCCACGACCGAAATTCATGGCACGGATGGCAAAGTCAGCAGCTTGTCGAAAAAATGCCGCGCGACGAACGAAACCCTGCAATTGCCACTCGAAGGTGTATTCGTACAAATCGGCCTGGTGCCCAATACCGAGTTTGCCAAGGGTTTGGTCAACACCAGCAAGTTTGGCGAGATTGAAATCGATGCGCGTTGTGGCACCAATGTGCCGGGCGTGTTTGCGGCGGGCGACTGCACGACAGTGCCCTTCAAGCAAATCGTCATTGCCGCGGGCGAGGGCGCGAAAGCAGCCTTGAGCGCGTTTGATTACCTCATCCGCACACCTGCACCGCAATAAAATTCGCGCCCTGTTTGTCAGGCGTTTAAGCCACCGCTATTGCTCTTAAGAGCAGCAGCGGTGGCTTTTTTCGTAATTTTAAGCATGTTTTATCGATTTTAAGCCGTCAAGCCTGCCTGAGAAGCTATTAAATCAGTAGTGTTTGGCAGTCCCTAGTCGCCATTTACCCACGCTGCGCGCGTCTCTCGCGCAGTGGCCAGGGCGCAAAGCGGCGACGCGTAGCCGCCCTTAGGTAGAATGGCAGCTCTTATCACTCTCAGCCTCTGGATGTACACCATGAACCGCTGCTCTTTTTTTCTCGCGCGCACAGCACTGCTGGCCGCCCTCGGCTTGGCCTTGGCTGCCACGGCCAACGCCCAATTCATGGGCGCGGATGGCAAGCGCAAATTCCCGGTCGATGTCGAGCGCGGCAAGCTCGTGATCAAACAGCCGCCTTATGTCATGCTCGACGGCAAACAAGAAATCATGGCGCCGGGCGTGCGCGTCATGGGTTTGCAAAACACCTTGGTGCTCACACGCACTTTGGTCGATCAAAACTTGCTGGTGAACTACCGCCGCAATGACTTGGGCCAAATCAAAGAAGTTTGGTTGCTCACAGACCCTGAGGCCAAAACGCCCATCATCCGTGACCCCGGCCAAATGAAGCCGCTAACGGCGCGCAAAGCGCGTCGCGAACTCAGCGGCGCGGCTCTGCCTTACGACCAATTGCCCACTTACGAGCAGGCAACGCGCCCCGCGCCTTGAGTTTGCGCACGCGCTGCTAGGGCTGGGCGGCCTCGCGCTGCTGGCCGCTGCACCCACACACCCTTTTTTGTTTTTATGCGCATCGCTGCACTGGCAGCGCCGTTTGCGTCTTTGTTTGAGGTCTTTGCATCATGTCTAAAAAAGTATTTATCCGCTCTTTCGGCTGCCAAATGAACGAGTACGACTCGGACAAAATGGTCGATCTGATGCACGCCACCGAAGGCTATGAGCGCACCAATGATGTCGAGCAAGCCGATTTGATTTTGTTCAACACCTGCTCGGTGCGCGAGAAGGCGCAAGAGAAAGTCTTTAGTGATTTGGGCCGCGTCAAGCACTTGAAAAAACGCGGCGCCAAAATTGGCGTGGGCGGCTGCGTCGCCAGCCAAGAGGGCGAAGCCATCATCAAGCGCGCGCCCTATGTCGATGTTGTCTTTGGCCCGCAAACCATCCACCGCCTGCCGCAGTTGCTGAACCAAGCGGCGCAAAGCCGACGCTCACAAGTTGATATTTCCTTTCCTGAAATCGAGAAGTTCGACCACCTGCCACCCGCGCGTGTCGATGGCCCTTCGGCCTTTGTCAGCATCATGGAAGGCTGCTCGAAATACTGCAGCTACTGCGTTGTGCCCTACACGCGCGGCGAAGAAGTCTCGCGCCCGTTTGAAGATGTCTTGACCGAAGTGGCCGATTTGGCCACGCAAGGCGTGAAAGAGGTCAACCTGCTGGGCCAAAATGTGAATGCCTACTTGGGCAAAATGGGCGACAGCGGCGAGATCGCTGACTTTGCCACCTTGATTGAATATGTGGCGGAGATCCCGGGTCTAGAGCGCATCCGCTTTACCACCAGCCACCCGAAAGAGTTCACCCAGCGCTTGATCGATTGCTACGCCAAAGTGCCCAAGCTGGTGAACCACCTGCACCTGCCGGTGCAGCATGGCAGCGACCGTATTTTGATGGCGATGAAACGCGGTTACACCGCGCTCGAATACAAATCCGTCATCCGCAAACTGCGCGCGGTGCGCCCGAATATGCAGCTCTCGAGTGACTTCATTGTCGGCTTTCCCGGCGAGACGGATGAAGACTTTGCCAAGCTGATGGACATGGTTGAAACTATCGGTTTTGACAACAGCTTTAGCTTTATCTACAGCCCACGCCCGGGCACGCCAGCGGCTAATTTGCCCGACGAAACCGCGCACGCCGTCAAACTTGAGCGCTTGCAGCATTTGCAAGCGGCCATCAATGACAATGTGCATCGCATCAGCCGCAGCATGGTCGGCTCGACGCAGCGCATCTTGGTCGAAGGTGCGTCGAAAAAATCAAACAGCGATTTGCCACAACTCATGGGCCGCACCGAGTGCAATCGCGTCATCAACTTTGTTGGCCATCCGCGCTTGATCGGTCAATTGATCGATGTACGGGTGAACGAAGTGCTGGGCTTCTCGCTCGCGGGCGAAGTGCTGATGCAAGAAAGCGCCGTGATTTAAGGCGCGAATCAATAGCGCGGATCAATAACGCAGTGGAACAAGCCCAACCGATAGTCAGCAGCCCCTGCATGGGACTGTGCAAAATCCAAGACTATGGTGCGCAGCAACTATGCGCGGGTTGCTGGCGCACGCTGGATGAAATTGCGCAGTGGCGCGCGATGAGCGAGCCTGAGCGCCTGCACATCATGGCGCAGCTCGCTACGCGTGCGGCTGATAAGGATTCAAGCGCCTCCAGCGCATCAAGCGCGCAAACGGGCAATCAAACCAGCGCTTGAGCCATCGAGTCCGCTGACATCGCCGCTGCATAAACGCGGCGCGATGTCTTGCGCCAGCACTTTACCCAGCTCTACGCCGAACTGATCAAAGCTGTTGATATTCCAAATACAGCCCGCGACAAACACACGGTGCTCGTAGAGCGCCAGCAAAGCGCCCAAACTGGCCGGGTCGAGCCGCCGCAGCAGCAAAAAGGTGCTGGGGCGGTTGCCGGGAAAATGGCGATGCCCATCGCTGCTGTCTTTGCCCTGCATCAGCGCTTGCGCTTGCGCCAGCGCATTGGCCAGCAGCAGTTGGTGGTGGGTTTGGTGGGCGTGCTCGGGTTGCTGCACGGCGATGAACTCGACCGGAATGATGTCGGTGCCTTGGTGCAGCATTTGAAAAAATGCGTGCTGCCCATTGCAGCCGACTTGGCCCCAAACCACGCCCGCGCTCGACTGTTGTAAGGGCCGACCTTGATGGTCTACGCCTTTGCCATTGCTCTCCATCTCGAGCTGCTGCAAATGCGCACCCAAGCCGTCTAGGCCGTGGCTGTAGGCGGCAATAGTACGGCTGTTAAAGCCATGAAAATTGCGATTCCAGACATCGAGCAAAGCCAAATTAATAGGCAGATTTTGTGCGATGGGCGCGGTTTGAAAGTGTTCATCCATGGCGCGCGCGCCCGCTAGCAACTCGCTAAAGCCCTTGCGCCCGATGCTGATGGCCAGCGACAAACCAATCGCCGACCACAGCGAAAAGCGCCCGCCGACCCAATCCCAAAAACCAAAAGTAGTGCTTATGCCCAGCGCCTGGGCGGCGGCGATGTTGGTGGTGATGCCGACGAAATGCTCGGCCACGGCGCTGCCGCCTTGGGCGGCAAACCAGGCCAGTGCGCTGCGCGCATTGGTCATGGTTTCGAGCGTGCTGAAGGTTTTAGACGCGATGATGAACAGCGTGCTGTCGGCTTGGCACTGCGCCAGCACTTCGAGCAGCTCTTGCGGATCAACATTGGCGACAAAGTGGATGCGTTTGCCGCTGTCGTTAAAGGGCGCGAGCGCGTGCACCGCCATGCGCGGTCCTAGGTCTGAACCGCCTATGCCGATGCTGACGACATCGCGAATTTTGGGGTTGGCGCGCACGCTCTCGGCAAAGTCTAAAAACGCCTGCCGCGTTTGCGCCACTACGGCCAGATCGCCCGTCAGCTCAGCGTCGGTGCGGCGCAGGGCGGTGTGCAGTACTTGCCGCTCTTCGGTGTGGTTGATGGCCGCGCCCGCAAACATGGCGTCACGCCTTTGCTCCACTTGGCATTGCTCGGCCAGTTGGTGCAGCGCGGCTAGGGTACTGGCATCCAAATAGTTTTTCGACAAATCGGCAAACACATGCGGCGCTTCTAGGCTCAGGCTCTCAAAGCGCTGGGCATCGCTGGCAAAGGCGCGGCGCAAATCAAAGTCGGGCGCGCTTTTGGCATAGTGCGCGGCGAGCGCTTGCCAAGCGGGACTGTCGCGAAGCACAGAGGCGGTTGCTTGCTGGGAGTTGTTCAGTGCCATATTGCTATTTATATACTAGCTGCTCAGGCAGGTTTAACGCTGCTTGCAAGCCTTTTTATTCAATAATTGTCTCAAATGCGGATAGATATCAAGCCGTCAAAAGCTGTTCGAGCTTGTTGCCGTCAGCGACAAAACTGCGTATGCCCTCGGCTAGCTTTTCAGTTGCCATCGCATCTTGATTCAGCGCAAAGCGGAAAGCGGCTTCGTCGTAGCTCACAAAATTCGGCTTGTCGGCTTTCGCCAGAACCGGGTCGAGCGCGGGTTTGGCTATCGTCGCCTCTTGTGCTTGCAGCTGCGCCAGCAGCTCGGGTGCGATGGTGAGCAAATCGCAACCGGCCAGCGCCGTGATCTGGCCGATATTGCGAAAGCTCGCACCCATGATTTCGGTCGCAATGTCAAAGTGCTTGTAGTAGTTGTAAATCGCGCGCACGGACGCGACGCCCGGGTCGTTGGGCCCCGCTTGCGCGGCCTCGTCCCAGCTGCTAGCCGCTTGCTTTTTGTACCAGTCGTAAATGCGTCCGACAAAAGGCGAGATCAAGCGCACCTTGGCTTGGCCGCAAATGACGGCTTGGCTGAAAGAAAAGAGCAGGGTGAGGTTGGTGTAGATGCCGCGCGCTTCTAATTTTTTGGCAGCTTCTACGCCCTCCCAAGTGGCGGCCAGTTTGATCAAAATGCGCTCGGTGTGTATGCCTTGCGCTTGGTAGAGCGCAATCAAACGCTCGGCGCGCCTCACCATCGCCATGGTGTCAAACGACAAACGCGCATCCACTTCGGTCGAAACGCGCCCGGGCACGGTTTGCAAAATCTCGCAGCCAAAGGCGACCAGCAAACGGTCCACTTGCTCATCTAGCGCTTTGTTCGCATAAGTGCTGCGCACTTGCTGTACCAGTTTTGCATACTCGGGCTTTTGCGCAGCTTTCAAAATCAAAGAAGGGTTCGTCGTCGCATCTTGCGGCTGGTATTGCGCGATCTGTTGAAAATCGCCGGTGTCAGCAACCACGGTGGTGTATTGCTTGAGCGCCTCGAGTTGATTCATGCTGTGCATTCCTAGCCTGATGGATGGTCTAATGTCTTGCAGACGCTATATATTAAAAAGCTGCTGGGACAGCAAATCTTGGTCTGCCATTGCCCGCGCTTGGTGTTTATTCTTCTTGCGCCAGCAGCGCCGCTTGGTCTAGCACCGAGCCGCACAGCACATTGAAGGCATCTATCGCGTGCTCCAGCGTGAACAAGTCATCGTCAAACTGCATGCGCAAATACAAACGCCCGCGCATCAGCATGAACAAAGTCGGCTTGGTCATGCGCAGGTTGGGCCAGGTCTCGAGCAGCTTGACGAATTCGGGCGTGACCAGTGCGCGCGCGTGGTCGCGGCGCTCGGCCAAAATGCAATAGTCGTTGACAAAGCGCTCGCCCAGCTCAGGCCAACCGACTTCGCCGTACATCGTCAGCCACAGCACTTCTTCGGGCAGATTGGTGTTCACCATGGTCTCCATGGTGTCGGTAAAGCTAGAGAAGGCGTTGTTGTCCAGCGAGGACTTCAAGTGGCGGTTTACCACCATCAAGCTCGCATCAGGCGAGACGCCCAAATCGCAGCGCAAGCGCAGCTCTATGCCCTCAATGTATTGGCGCGAAGGGTGGCCGCGCTCGACCTTGTAGTGCTTGCCGCGCACTTGCCCGTCCAGCGTATAGCCCTTGTTACCGGGGCGGTCGGCGTAAACCAGCTTTTTCTCTTTGGCAAACTTGGCCACTTGCTTGAGCGCGTCTTTGCCCATGCTCACGCCCTCATCAGCGCCTGCGTTGGCTTGCAAATCCGAGTGCATGCCCGAATCGTTGGCCCCACCGCCCTTGCCAAACATATCTTTGATCTTATTAAACATTTTGCTGCTCCCAGCCTGTCATTCGTCGAATTCTTGCCTGCCATTCTACAAAAACGGCTTTCCTTGACTATAGCCAAATTTAATCGGCTGAGACCCCCGCGCTTACATACAATAACAAGATGATAGTTTTAGACCATATAACGCTGCGTCGTGGCAGTAAAGTCCTGCTCGCCGATGGCAATTTGCGCATACAGCCAGGTGAAAAAGTAGCCCTAATTGGCCGCAATGGTGCGGGTAAATCCTCGCTTTTTGCCCTGTTTGAGGGCAGCCTGCACGAAGACGCCGGCAACTTCAGCCGCCCTAGCGCTTGGCGTTTGGGCCAAGTCGCGCAACATTTACCCGAAACCAGCGACAGCGCCACCGACTTTGTGCTGCAAGGCGACACGCGCCTGATGGCCGCCGAGGCCGAGCTGAAAGCCGCCGAAGCCGCAGACGACGGCGAAGCGCTGGCCAACGCCTACGCCCACTTGCACGATGCGGGTGCGCACGATGCGCCCTCGCGCGCGCAAAGCTTGATTTTGGGGCTGGGCTTTCAGGTCGCGCAGCTCGACGCGCCCGTCAACAGCTTCTCGGGCGGCTGGCGCATGCGCCTGCAACTCGCGCGCGCACTCATGTGCCCCAGCGACTTGCTGCTGCTGGACGAGCCGACGAATCACTTGGACTTAGACGCGCTCGTCTGGCTCGAACAATGGCTGCGCCGCTACGCTGGCACGCTCATCGTCATCAGCCATGACCGCGAATTCTTAGACGCCATTTGCCAGGTCACCGTGCATTTAGAGGGCGGCGAACTCAAACGCTACACCGGCAACTACAGCAGCTTTGAAGAGCAGCGCCTGGCGCAGCTCGAACTGCAAGGCGCCTCTTTTGCCAAGCAGCAAGACAAAATCGCGCACTTGCAAAAATTCATCGACCGCTTCAAAGCCAGCGCGGCCAAAGCCAAGCAAGCGCAAAGCCGCGTTAAAGCCATCGAGCGCATGGAAAAAGTCGCGCCCATCATGGCCATGCGCGACTTTACTTTTAGCTTTCGCGAACCCGCGCAGCTGCCCAACCCCATGCTCAGCCTGCAAGACTGCACCTTGGGCTATGGCGACACCGTCATCGTCAATGGCGTCAGCAAATCGGTGCTGGCGGGGCAGCGCATCGGCATCTTGGGTGCCAACGGCCAGGGTAAATCCACCTTGGTCAAAACTGTCGCGGGCGAAATCCCCGTCTTAAGCGGCACCATCACCGAGGGCAAAGGCTTGGCCATCGGCTACTTTGCCCAGCAAGAGCTTGATGTTTTAAAGCCCGACTGCAACCCGCTCGAACACATGATTCAGCTGGCCAAAGTCTGCTCGCCGCAGGCGCGCGAGCAAGAGCTGCGCAACTTCTTGGGCACCTTCTTATTCACTGGCGACATGGTCACCCAAGCCGTGGGCAGCATGAGCGGCGGCGAAAAAGCGCGCCTTGTGCTCGCCCTCATCGTCTGGCAAAAACCCAATCTGCTGCTGCTGGATGAGCCGACCAACCATCTGGACTTGGCCACGCGCGAAGCGCTGGCTATGGCGCTCAATGAGTTTGAAGGCACCGTCATGCTCGTCAGCCACGACCGCGCCCTCTTGCGCGCCACTTGCGATGACTTTTGGCTCGTCAGCCAAGGCGGCGTACAGCCTTTTGACGGCGACCTAGACGACTACCAAAAATACCTGCTCGACCATGCCAAAGCCGTGCGCGATGCCGCCAAAGCCAACAGCAAACAAGCGCAGGTTGCGGCCAAAGCCAAGGTTAAAGTCGAGGACGGCCTGAGCCAAAAAGAGCGCCGTCAGCAAGAGCAGCAACAACGCCAAGCCAAGCTCGAACAACTGCGCCCCTTGAAGAAAGAGCTCAAAGCGTTGGACGAAAAAATGGCCCAACTCACGGCAGAGCAAGCACAACTGCATGCCACCATGGCGCAGCAGGCCGAGCCTGACACACTCGCTACGGCATCCAAGCAACTCGGCAGCGTCGACAAAGCGCTGGCTGAGGCGGAAGTGCGCTGGCTAGAACTGAGCGAAAAGCTCGAAAGCCTCGAAGCAGTTGCTTAACTGATGGACCACTAAGCACTAGAGCATGCTTAAAAGTCATTTTTAAGCATCATTTTGGTGTTTTAGGCCGTCAAACCTGCATGAGTAGCTATTATTTTAGTGGTGCTTCAGGCTGTTTATAGACTGATTCCTAGGCTGTTTTAGGCTTGTTGTAGGCTGGGTTGAGCAAAGCGAAGCCCAGCAAAAGCGCAAACGCCAGCGACTGCCTGCTCAAGCCAACTATCCGCTCAAATATGCCCCAAGGATTGTTGCACTCAAGCCCAGCTACCCTGCAAACACTTTGTTATAGTGCGCCCACTTTATTTTTAATTTAAGGGGATAGCGTCATGGGTTGGATCGTCACCATCATCATTGGTTTTTTCGTGGGCATCGTTGCCCGCTTTTTGATGCCAGGGCGCGACGCCATGGGCTGGATCGTCACCACCGTTTTGGGCATCGTTGGTTCACTGGTTGCCACTTATGTAGGCCAAAAAATGGGTTGGTATAGCAGCGGCCAAGAAGCGCGTTTCATCGGCTCAGTTCTGGGTGCGATGGTTTTGTTGCTGCTCTACCGCATCGTGCGTTAAACAGTTTGAGACTGGCAGTGCAGCAAGAGCGCTAAACACTCGCCACCCACAAAAAAGCCCACATCGAGATTTGTGGGCTTTTTCGTGTTTGCTGGTTTGTTTAAGCCGCTTGTCGCAAGTCAGCTAAGGCTTGCACCACCGCAGCGCGTTCGCCCAT
>CAZUUN010000031.1:0-14018 GCA_964622735.1 uncultured Burkholderiaceae bacterium
CAGGGGCCGGCCAGCAGCCCTTCCAGTTGTGCCGCGAACGGCAGCGCATCCAGCAGCAGCAACCAAGCCGTGGGTGCAAGATCAAATAAATGCCACATGGTGCGTCTTAGCTAGCTTCAAGCCAATGCGCTGCGCATGGCGGCGATGACTGTGGCGTAATCGGGCTGGCCAAAAATAGCGCTGCCCGCAACAAAGGTGTCGGCGCCCGCATCGGCCACGCGGCGAATGTTATCGACCTTGATGCCGCCATCGACTTCGAGGCGGATGGGTCTGCCCAGCGCGTCTATGCGCTTGCGCACCAGCTCGATTTTGCGCAAGGTGGCGTCGATGAAGCTTTGGCCGCCAAAACCGGGGTTGACGCTCATCATCAGAACCAAGTCGATCTCTTCCAGCATCCAATCCAAAGCGCTTAAATCACTGGCTGGATTAAAAACCAAACCCGATTGGCAGCCGTGGGCTTTGATGGTTTGCACTGTGCGGTGCACATGGCTTGATGCTTCGGGGTGAAAGCTGATCAAGTCGGCGCCCGCTTTGGCAAAGGCTTCGGCCAGTGCGTCCACCGGCTGCACCATCAAATGCACATCAATCGGCACGGCCACACCGGCTGCGGTTTTGCTGTGTGATTTGAGCGCCTGGCAAACCATGGGGCCAAAAGTGAGGTTGGGCACATAGTGGTTGTCCATCACATCGAAATGGATCCAGTCCGCGCCAGCGGCAATCACATTTTTGACTTCTTCCCCCAAGCGGGCAAAGTCGGCCGATAAGAGCGAGGGGGCGATGGCGTAGGGCTGTTTTTTCATGCCCCTATTGTATTTTAGGAATCTGCGCCCGTGCCCCAGAGGGCTTTAGTCCAGCATTTTCTTCAGCCCATAGCGGCAGGCCAAAAACAGCGCCCAAAAGCTGAACAAATCGACAAAGTAAGCGCCCCAGCCATCACCCAATTGGCGATGCACCGTGGGCGCTAAAACAAACACGCCGACAGCGGCGAGCAGCAGAGCAAGCGTGGTCCAGCGGTGCATATTTAGCCTCTTTTAAATGCGGAACTTTAGGGCAGCGCCGTTTGCGCCATGTGTTTAGGAAGCGCTGGATGCAAAGGCAGCTCGGGCGGCAGCGTTTGCCCCGACAGCGCCATGGCTTCGCGCCACCACAAACTACCCGCTTGCGGCTGCGTGATCGACATGGCTGCGCCAAAGCGCGGCGTAGAGATAGACACACCACGCGCATGCGCCAACTGCACGCTGCGCTCAAGCGGCTCGTACCAGCGGTGGCGCGCCAAGCGAAAAGTGCCATTGTGCACTGGCACCAGCCAACGCGCTTGCAAATCAATCGCGGCTTGCACTGTTTGCTCGGGCAGCATGTGGAAGTAGAGCCAAGCCTTGTCGTAAGCGCCGTTCTCGAGGAAGGCCATATTGATCGGGCCAAACTCGTCGCCTATGGTTTTGAAATGATTCGCGTAGCCGCCATCGCCGCTGAAGTAGACCTTGGCTTGGCCATCGTCTAAGAGCCAAGAGCCCCACAGGGTTTGATTTCTGTCACCTAAACCGCGGGCCGAGAAATGCTGGGCGGGGGTGAAAGTCACGGTCATCTTGTCGCCCAAGCCACGACTGGCCGTGACGCTTTGCCACCAATTGAAAGTGCGGATTTTCTCGGGAGCCACGCCCCAGTCGCGCACGGTTTGATCCACGCCTTCGGGCAGCAAAAACACCGCGGTCTTGGGCGCTAGCTGCAGGATGCTGTCGTAGTCGAGGTGGTCGTAATGGTTGTGCGAGATCAGCACGCCCGCCAAAGGCGGCAAATCGGCCACGCTGATGGCGGGTGGCGCAAAGCGCCGAGGCCCGACCCATGAGAAGGGCGAGGCGCGTTCGCTGAACTGCGGATCGGTCAGCCACAAATCGCCATTGGCCATTTTGAGCAGCACGCTGGAATGCCCCAAGCGCCAAAAAGTGTGCGTGGGCGCAGCAGCAATGGCAGCGGGCGTGAGCGCCTGCACCGCAATGCTGCCCGGTGCGGGCGCGGTGTCGGGCTGACTTTGAAAGAAGTAGCGCATGCCCATTTTGAAGCCCCAGAGCAAGCTGCGCTCGGGCGCAGGGCGGGCGTTCAAATACACGCCATCGGGTTTGCGCTGGGCGGCCTGCGCATCGACATTCGCAGCAGTGCCAGCTTTAAACACATGCGCTTGCGGCTGCGAAACCACAAGTGTGGGTCGCTCGGGCACCACCAGCGCCAGACTGGTGCTGGGCAAACACCATGCGCCCAAGGCAATAAAAGCCGCCAGCAGCCAGGGCGCGCTACGCTCAGTAAAAACAGAGGTGCTCAAGATGCGCACGGTGGAGTCTCAAAGAATATATTTGCACAGAATTTATAAGAGTAACGCCTGAAAAGCCTATGAAACCTGCCTGAGCAGCTATTCAAAAAATAGCGCTCTAAACCTTAGGGATCATCACGCCTTAGCGCACCAACTGGTTGAGCTGAATGATGGGCAGCAAAACCGCCAGCACAATCAGCATCACCATCGCGCCCATGACAACGATGAGCAGGGGCTCAAGGATGGTGGCCAGTTGCATGGCGCGACGTTGCACATCGGCCGACAATTGATTGGCCGCGCGTTGCAGCATGATGGGCAGCTGCCCGGTCTGTTCACCCAAACGGGCAAACATGGCGAGCAAACCCGGAAAACGCTTTTTTTGCGCCAAGGCTGAGGCCAAAGGCGCGCCCTCGCGCACCAGCGCCAGCGCGTCTAACGCGTCCGTCTGCATCGCCTTGTTGGAGAGCGTTTCGGCAGCCGCTTGTAAGGCTTTCAAAATCGGCACGCCCGCGCCCGCCAGCATGGCCAAAGTGCCCGCAAAGCGCGCACTGTTATAACCGCGCGCTAGGCGACCAATGATGGGCAACTGCAGCCAGGCGCTGTCTATCTTCAAACGCATGTCGGCATTTTTGCGCACCTGCATAAAACCCCAAATGAGGCCCGTGATCAGCATCAACAACAGCCACCACCAATGCCGCAAGAACGCGCTGATGGCGAGCATGAGCGTGGTCAAGAAAGGCAAGGCTTTTTTCGTGCCCGCAAACACGCCCGCGACCTGCGGCACCACATAAGTGACCAAAAAGGTGACGATCAGCACGGCAATCAAACTCACGATCAGCGGGTAGAGCGCCGCGCCCATGATTTTGCTGCGCAGCGCCAAACGCTCTTCCAAATCATCGGCCAAACGCTCCAACACCAGCCCCAAGTCGCCCGAGGCCTCGCCCGCCGCGATCACGGCGGTGTAAACATCGTCAAACTCTTTGGGGTGTTGCTGCAGGGCTTTGGCAAAGCTAGAGCCGCCGCTGACCTCAGCGCGCAAACCAGCCAGCAAATTCCGCAGCTCGGGCTTTTCGGCTTCTTCGGCCAGTGCCGTCAGCGCGCGCTCTAGCGGCAAGCCTGAGCGCACCAAGCCCGCCAGCTGCCGCGTCCAGATGCTCAAACTGGTTGGGCTAAAAACACGTGCGGCAAATAGCCGCATTTGCAAAATCGAGCCGCCGCCCGCCGCACCCTCGGCCCAAGCATCAGCCACTGCGGGCACCACGCTGAGTGGCGCGAGGCCGCGCGCACGCAGCACGCTGCGAGCTGACTTGGCACTTTCAGCATCGACGATGTCTTTGATGGTTTTGCCATCAGCATCTAAGGCTTCAAAAGCATAGGCGGTCATGTGGCCCCTAGTCCTTGGTCACGCGCAGCACTTCTTCGCGGCTGGTGACACCCAGCGCAATCAAGCGCTCGCCGTCTTCGCGCATCAAGTGCATGCCGCCCGCCAAACCAGCGCTGCGAATGTCGGCTTCAGACTGGCTGCTGTGAATTTGCTCGCGGATGGCATCGTTCACCACCAGCAACTCAAAAACGCCGGTGCGCCCCTGGTAGCCGGTTTTGTTACAGGCTTCACACGGTATGCAGCTCGCTTCGTCAAAGCCGCCGTGGGCTGGGAGCTGCGCACCCTCTTTGGGCAGAAAGCCTTTGCCAGCGCAAACGCGGCAATAGCGGCGCACCAAACGCTGCGCCAACACGCCCAAAAGCGAGGAGGACAGCAGGAAAGGCTCGACCCCCATGTCGATCAAACGCGTGACGGCACTGGCCGCATCGTTGGTGTGCAGCGTCGCCAAAACCAAGTGGCCGGTGAGCGAAGCTTGAATGGCAATTTGCGCGGTTTCAATATCGCGAATCTCGCCGATCATGATGACATCGGGGTCTTGGCGCAAGATAGCACGCAAGGCTTTGGCAAAGGTCAGGTCGATTTTGGCGTTGACCTGGGTTTGGCCTATGCCGCCGAGTTCATACTCAATCGGGTCTTCCACGGTCATGATATTGGTGCTGCTGGCATCGAGCTTGGCCAAAGCGGCGTACAAAGTGGTGGTTTTGCCCGAACCCGTGGGGCCGGTGACCAAGACAATGCCGTGGGGCTGGGCGATGAGTTGCTCAAAGCGCGTCAGCGTCTCGCCCTCCATCCCGACCGAAGGCAATGTCAGTTTAGAGCCGCTTTTGTCGAGTAAACGCAGCACCGCGCGCTCACCGTGGGCACTAGGCAGCGTGGAAACACGCACATCAATCGAGCGCGAACCCAAGCGCAAAGAAATGCGCCCGTCTTGCGGCAAGCGCTTTTCGGCAATGTCGAGTTCGGCCATGATTTTCAAGCGCGAGATCAAAGCCGCGTGCAAAGCGCGGTTGGGTTGTACCACTTCGCGCAAAGTGCCATCGACACGGAAACGCACGCTCGAATGCCGCTCGTAAGGCTCAATGTGTATGTCGCTCGCGCCGTCGCGTGCCGCTTGCGTCAGGAGGGCGTTCAACATGCGAATAATCGGCGCATCGTCAGCCGCTTCTAGCAAATCGGCCACGGCGGGTAAATCTTGCATCATGCGGCTCAAGTCCGCATCGCTCTCAACTTCGCTCACCACCGAAGCCGCGTTGCCATCGCCTTTGGCATAGGCCGCATTGATGCGCAGCGCCAAATCAGCGGGGGTGGTCGTCTCAAAACGCTCAACGCGGTATTCGCGCAAAACCTCAGACAAAGCCGTTTTAGGCGTTTGCGATTGCAACCACAAAGTGAGCGTGCCCGCATCGTCGTCCAACAAAAGCTGTTGGCTACGCGCGAAGCTATAGGGCAAAGGGTAACGGGCCATCAGCGCGCCTTAAGGCTGTTTGCCAGGATTGCGGAACAGCTGCTGCAGGGCCTCGGGCGTCTTCGGCTGGGTTTCGCTTTTTTGCGGTACCGCCAGTCCGCTGCTGGCCTTCAAGCTGGTGTTAGGTACAACAGGCGCTGCAGTCACGGTTGCAGGAGCAAGCCGGGCAGGTGGCGTTGACTGCTGTCCGAATGGTGCAGCCGCTGCTGCGGGCGTCGCTGTCGGCTCGGAAATGGCAGGCAAAACAGGCACGGGCTTGTTGTCAAAAATCAAATGCCGCGCGGGTTGGTTCGCCAACTGCTGTACGCGTAAATCTTCGTAGCGCGCATTCGACAAGGCGCGTGTTTCTTGCTCAGTACGCACAATCGTCGGGCGCAAGAAAATCATCAAATTGGTTTTTTTGCGCTTGCGGTTTTCTGACTTAAACAAGCTGCCCAAGCCTGGAATATCGCCCAACACGGGTACTTTGCTTTCCGTATCAACGCTGCGGTCATCGAGCAGGCCACCCAAGACCACAATCGCACCATCGTCCACAATCACATTCGTTTCAATCGAGCGCTTATTGGTGATCAGCCCTTCATTCGAGGTGCTATCGACGCTGGAGCTTTCTTGATAGATTTTCAAGCGAATCGCGCCGTTTTCACTGATTTGCGGCTTCACGCGCAAGGTCAAACCCACATCTTTACGCTCGATGGTTTGGAAAGGATTGGTCACGCTGTTATTACCCGTGCTGGTGTACTGCCCCGTGACAAAAGGCACGTTTTGACCCACTATCACGCGCGACTCTTCGTTGTCCAAAGTCAGCACATTGGGCGTTGCCAAAATATTGCCATCACCCGTACTCTCTAAGAGGCGAGCGAGCATGCCCAAGACATAAATGCCACCCTCTTTTTTGAACAGGCCAAAATTCAAACCTTGTGGCGAAACCTCGGCCAGTTGCTGTTTGTTCGCCAAAGACAAGCCCGTGATGTTGCTTGTCCCGCTGCCAAAGGCACTGCCCAAAATTCCCACAGTGCCATCACCTTTTTGACCCAACGCGCTTTGCCACTGAATGCCAAAATCTGTGACTTTGTCGCTGTTCACCTCGGCAATCAAGCTTTCGATAAAAACCTGCGCTGGGCGCGCATCGAGTTTTTCAATCACGGCTTTTAATTGGCGGTATTGCGAATCGGGCGCGGTGATGATGAGCGAGTTCGTCGCCGCATCGGCCTGAATTTGCACATTGCTCGTGGCCGTTGTACCCGGCTGGCTGATCGCAGCAATGCCTTGCGGTAAGACCGAACGCAAGGTCGTGGCGATTTTGGTGGCTTCGCCATTTTTTAGCTTGATGACATACACGCCAGGTGTCACAGCATCGGTGCTGGCCGCACCGCCCTGAAACTCTCGATCCAGCTTTTGAATCAAATCCTTTAGCTGCATCATTTGCGAGGGATTCCCAGCGCGCAAAATAATGGAATTGCTGCGCGTGTCAGCCAAAATCATGGGCGCATTGGTGCCGCCACTGCCGCTGCTCTCACTGAGCTTGATGATCAGCGGTGCGAGATCGTTGGCATTGGCGCTTTGCAAAGGCACGATTTCTAAATCAGTTCCTTTGGCCACATCTTGCGAGGCGATCAGCTTGGCGACGCGCTGCAAATTATCAGCATAATCGGTGATGATGAGCGAATTATTGCTCGGGTTGACATTGATATTGCTGTTGGGGCCCATCAAAGGGCGCAAGACGCCCACCATGGTGTTGGCGTTTTCATAAGCCAGCGGGAAAACTTGAGTTGCAATCTGATTGCCGCGAATTTGCGTCGCCGAGCGGAAATCGCTGCCTTTGGCGGTACCGATCAAAGTATTGGCTTGCTGCTTGGCATCGGCTTCAGGAACCAGCTTGTAGATGCCTGCGGTTTCAACCACGGTATAGCCTTGCAGGCGCACCGCGGTTAAGAACTGGTCGTAGGCTTCTGAGGTGCTAACCGGCCGCTCCGAGACCATATTGATGTTTCCACGCACGCGTGGATCTACCACCAAATTACGCCCCGTCATCACAGCCACGGCACGGGCGACTTCCCCGATGTCGGCATTCACAAAATTCAAAGTGACCGTGTTGGCTTGCGCAACGGTGAGGGGCGGCGCGAGCAGTGTCAGCGCCAAGACCGAAACCAGCCCCGTGCGCGCCAGCGTGCGTGTGGCATAGCCAAAAACATTGTTCAACTTATTCATCATAAAACTTGTATTTCCGCCGTTTTCAGTCTTAAGCTTAGGGCTACTGTGTGAAGTCTTCATGCTGATGTGCCGCTAGCACTGCCACTCTAAATTTTGATACGCGTGCGCGCACCATCGCGCCTGCCTATGATATTCAGTATATTGGCCAACGCCGCCTCGTAGCCCTCTGCCGCACTGGCTTCACCATCAAAGCCAAAACGGCCATCTTGCCACTTGCCAGCGCCTTGCATCAAAAGCGCGCCTGACTGGGTAGCGAGACTCACGCTGGGCACAGCGCCGCCTTTGAGGCCGAGCTGGTAATTCCCCAATTCAGGCAAAGTAGACAGGCTCGAAGACAGCTGCAATAGCTGCATATCCGCATCGCCCTGCAGCTGCCACTGCGCGCCCTGCAAACGCAAATCTAACGCTTTGCTACGCACGATCAGGCGCCCCTTAAAACCCAAAGTATTAAAAGGTGTGCCTAAACCTGTGAGCAAGGAGGCTGGCAGATCCAAATCAAGATACTGAATGTTCACCGCATGTTGGCGCAGACCGGGTTTGATGAGTAACTGTACAGGCTGCACCGCGCAGCACTCGGGCCGCATATCAACACGCAAGCCCAAACCAGCCAGCGCTGCGCGCCAGCTCACTCGCCCTGGCAAAACAACTGCGCTTTGCGTGCCCGCGCCACCCGTCAAAACCAAACGCGCCGAGCCCGCCCAAATGCGCCCCACAGGCTCGGCCAAAATCACGCGTTCGCCACTCAGTCGCGCCACAGCTAGGCTGAGCCACAAAGCTGGCGCAAAGTAAACCAATACCAGAACCAGACCTAGTAGTGCTCCGCTCAAGGCTGCCCACCAAAAATGCGGCGCTTCGGCTGCTTGATGGGTCAGCAGCGGCTTCGAGGATGAAAGAGAAAATTTATTCACAAGGTCAGTCTTTTTATTCGCGCGGCGGCAAGCGGAAAACCACTACCCCGCTCCAGACGCTGCTGCCAGCATCCTCAGCCACAGGCGTGCCAGCGCTGAGCTTGGCAGATTCAGGAATGGCTTTGGCATTATTGCGTACCGCCGCCAGCCACTGGGCTAAATAGTGTGCATTCGCATGACTCAAGCTGACGCTGACCTGCTCCCCCATCAAACTGACTTGGGCGCCAGCAGGAAAGTACTCGCGCGTGGTGCTGTTTAGCGCTTGATAAGCCGCCTCGAAACTGATGCGGTTGGCGGCTTGCAACGCTTGAATTTGCGCCTCGATTTCGGCCACTTGTTGGATTTTTTGCTCCAAACTGAGACGCTCAGCTTGCGCACTCTTCCAAGTTTGGAAAGGCCCGCGAAGGCCTAAGAACCACAACAAACTGAGCAGCACCACACTGGCCGCCACCGCCACCATGATTTTTTCGCGCGGCGCCAATGCCACCCACCAGTTTTTCTGCAGCACTGCCATGTTCTAAGCGCCTTTGTTACTAATACCAGACCAAAGCACATCATTGGCGCTGATGACAGGCGCAGGCACAAGAACAGCTGGCGCCTTCGACCGGGCAGCGCCACTGCGGCTGATGCGCAAAGTGCCTTCGGCTGTTAGCGCATCGTAGCCTTGCGCAGCGACGCGGCTGCGCAGCGCTTGCAGTGCATCGGGAGACAATGGCTTGCCCTCCAAGACCAATTCACCATTCTCATAGACCAAACGCGTCTCGGGAGCCTGTTGCGGCAAGCTCTCAGCCAGCGCGCCCAGCATGGGTTCAAAATCATCCGGCATCAGCCCGCCAGTCGCTTGGCGCAGACGCGTGAGCTGTTGCTGCACTTGCTCAATCGGCCGGTCTGAGACATAAGTCGCGCCGGTGATTTTTTTCACCGCATTGTTCAAGCTGACGCGCTTACTTTGTAGCGCGGCGCGTTCTTGCCAAGCCCAAACATTGAGGCCGATGAGATTAGCGAACAAGGCCAGTGCCAGTGCCACGCGTGCCGCGCGCCAAACGGGTGCGAAAAAGAAATCCCGCAACTGGCGCTTGATATTTTGCAATAAACGATCGCCGCTAGAAGTGCTGAGGTCAAACTGACCTAAATTCCAACTGCTACCCAAGGCATTGGCCATATGCTGCGCCGCTGGCAGCAGTTGCACACGCCGCCCTTGCAAGGCTTGCTCGGCCAAGGCCACCACGGCGGGCTCCGCCGTGACAGTGGCATCATCCAGCAGCACGCCGGGCAAGGCATGGACTTGCGCCAAAGGCAAAACCAGAACCCCATCAGCCGCGCTACTGATAAAGAGCGCATCCTCAGGGCTGCCCACCACATGGACACTGGCCAGCTCTTGGGGCTGGGCTTGCGGCACCAAGCGGCTGGCCAAACGGCCTTGCGCTTCTAGCAATTGCAAGCAAGCTTGCAGCCAAGGCTTATGGCAGGCCGCAACCCAAGTGAGCTCGCCACCCGGCGCTTGCGCTGGCAGGGCAAAGTGCATATCTGCCACATCGTGCAAGACGCGATCTTCCAACAGCCCATCCAGCACAGCGCGCAGCTTGGCAGTAGGCATACCGCGCCCGGGTTTGGGCAGCGGCACTTGCAACCACGACAGCGCTTGCGCTGGTATCTGCACAACCAGCTCACTGGCCTTGGGCAAACGGGCAATACTCGCCAGACCTTGATCGATCAATATGCCGCTGGCGCTCACCAGCGCATAGCTCAACTCCATGCCCGCGTCGGGGGCGATGTTCGCTGGCGGCAAGAGAACGATCAAACTAGACATAAATAAGCAAGCCTCCAAAGGAGGGCGTGAAGCCAAAACTCGAAGGATTGTAAGCGCCTAGGCACTACAGTGCTCATATATATAGCTGTGCAACTGCCGCGCCAACGGGGGGGTGTGCTGGTTTTGCACAGCCCACACCGCTCAATAGCGGGCATTTTTAAAGTAATAATAGAGAAATCAGGCATCAAACCTGCCTGAATAGCTATTAAATCAATAGTATGCAGCAAAGCCTAGGGGCTAAAGCTAGTCCTTACACAAGCCAAAAACCCTCGCGCCATTTTGCAAAAGGGCCATTCAAGGTTATACTCAAAGACTTTTCGGCCGCCTGTCGATGGCTTTGCTATCGGCAAATTTGCTGGACGAGCAGATGCGCTGAAAAGCTCTAGGGTGGAGACTCGCCTTAGGGTTTAGATATTTATTCACGTTTAGGAAATCATGCCAACTATCAATCAATTGATTCGCCAAGGGCGGGCTGTTGAGACTATCAAGTCTAAGAGCCCGGCGATGGAAAACTGCCCGCAGCGCCGCGGTGTTTGCACCCGTGTCTACACAACGACACCTAAAAAACCTAACTCTGCCTTGCGTAAAGTTGCCAAAGTGCGCTTGACCAACGGTTTTGAGGTGATCTCATACATCGGTGGTGAAGGCCACAACCTGCAAGAGCACAGCGTTGTACTCGTGCGCGGCGGTCGTGTAAAAGATTTGCCTGGTGTTCGCTACCACATCGTGCGCGGCTCACTCGATTTGCAAGGCGTGAAAGATCGCAAGCAATCGCGCTCTAAATACGGTGCGAAGCGTCCGAAAAAAGCCTAATCGGCTTTTGCGGATCTGTTCGCTGCGTCCTCAAAACGCATAAAAGATTGAGAACAAGGTGCTTTTTCCTCGCGTGGCGCGAGTGATCAAGCGTAGTGACCATTAACACTCATTAATTAAATCTAGAGTGGGTCGAGTAAGTGAGAACATTCGATATGTGTTTTCGCAGTGCGCACAAAGCGCACTAACTGAAGCAAAGAGGTGAAATATGCCACGTCGTCGCGAAGTCCCTAAACGTGAAATTCTGCCGGATCCTAAATTCGGCAATGTAGAACTATCCAAATTCATGAACGTCATCATGGAGAGTGGTAAAAAAGCGGTTGCTGAGCGCATCATTTATGGCGCGCTTGAGCAAATCGAAAGCAAAACCAAAAAAGATCCTATGGAACTTTTCGGCATTGCCATCAACAACGTAAAACCCATGGTGGAAGTCAAGTCCCGCCGTGTGGGTGGCGCGAACTACCAAGTGCCGGTTGAAGTGCGCCCTGTGCGTCGCTTGGCACTGTCTATGCGTTGGATTAAAGAAGCTGCGCGCAAGCGCGGTGAAAAATCGATGGCCTTGCGCTTGGCTAACGAACTGATTGAAGCCTCAGAAGGCCGTGGTGGCGCGATGAAAAAACGCGACGAAGTCCACCGCATGGCTGAGGCTAACAAAGCATTTAGTCACTTCCGTTTCTAATTTTCGGCTGCTGCGCGGTTTCCCAGCGTGGCGGTGTCATTCAAATGCGCAGACTTTTCTCTCGCCCTGAGTGCCTATCGTTAGCCTGCTAAACCTCGCGCTACGCCCAAATTGTTTTGGGCGTTTTTTAGTTTTAAGAAAGAAAGATCATGGCTCGCAAGACCCCCCTTGAGCGCTACCGCAATATCGGTATCTCTGCCCACATCGATGCCGGTAAAACCACCACTTCTGAACGCATTTTGTTTTACACAGGCGTGACCCACAAATTGGGTGAAGTGCATGACGGCGCGGCCACCACCGACTGGATGGAACAAGAGCAAGAGCGCGGCATCACCATTACCTCTTCAGCAGTAACCTGCTTCTGGAAGGGTATGGACTTGTCTCGTCCAGAGCACCGCATCAACATCATTGACACCCCCGGCCACGTTGACTTCACGATTGAAGTTGAGCGCTCTATGCGCGTGTTGGACGGCGCGGTCATGGTTTACTGCGCAGTAGGTGGCGTACAGCCCCAGTCTGAAACCGTTTGGCGCCAAGCCAACAAGCACAAAGTGCCACGCCTGGCGTTTGTGAACAAAATGGACCGCACCGGCGCGAACTTCTTCAAAGTGGTTGAAGGCATGAAGTTGCGCCTGAAAGCCAACCCTGTGCCTATCGTTGTGCCTATCGGCGCCGAAGACAAATTCGAAGGCGTGGTTGACTTATTGAAGATGAAAGCCATCTATTGGGACGAAGCCTCACAAGGCATGAAGTTCGAATACCGCGAAATTCCAGCTGACTTGCTCGAAGTCTGCAAAGAATGGCGCGAAAAAATGGTCGAATCAGCCGCTGAAGCCACCGAAGAGCTGATGAACAAATACCTCGAAGAGGGCGACCTATCCGAAGCGGAAATTTTGGCCGGCTTGCGCCAGCGCACCATCGCCACCGAAATCCAGCCCATGCTCTGCGGTACCGCCTTTAAAAACAAAGGTGTACAGCGCATGTTGGACGCGGTTCTCGATTTGCTGCCTTCACCGAAAGACATTCCACCGGTCGCTTGCACCGATGAGAATGACCAGCCAACGACACGCCAAGCTGACGACAACGAAAAATTCTCAGCGCTGGCATTCAAATTGATGACCGACCCCTTTGTAGGTCAGCTGACATTTGTACGCGTCTACTCAGGCATTCTGAAAAAAGGCGACACGGTTCTCAACTCCATCAAAGGCAAAAAAGAGCGTATCGGCCGTATCGTTCAAATGCACGCGAATGAGCGTCAAGAGATTGAAGCCATTTACGCCGGCGACATCGCCGCTTGCGTTGGCTTGAAAGATGTCACCACGGGCGAAACCCTGTGCGATGTCAACGACCCCGTCATCTTGGAACGCATGATTTTCCCTGAGCCAGTGATTGCCCAAGCCGTTGAGCCAAAAACCAAAGCCGACCAAGAAAAAATGGGCATCGCCCTGCAACGCTTGGCTGCTGAAGATCCCTCATTCCGCGTGAAAACCGATGAAGAATCTGGCCAAACCATCATCGCTGGTATGGGCGAGTTGCACCTCGAGATCATCGTTGACCGCATGAAGCGCGAGTTTGGTGTTGAAGCCAACGTTGGCAAACCACAAGTGGCTTACCGCGAAACCATCCGCAAAACAGCGGCAGATGTCGAAGGTAAATTTGTTCGTCAATCAGGCGGTAAGGGTCAGTATGGCCACGTGGTCTTGACGGTCGAACCGATGGAGCCAGGTGGCAAAGGTTTCGAGTTCATCGACGAGATCAAAGGCGGTGTGGTGCCGCGCGAATACATCCCTGCGGTTGAAAAAGGCATTATCGACACGCTGCCAAACGGCGTGTTGGCTGGCTACCCGATTGTGGATGTGCGCGTGCGCCTCGTCTTCGGTTCTTACCACGATGTCGACTCGAACGAAAACGCCTTCAAAATGGCCGCTTCTATGGGCTTTAAAGACGCTTGCCGCAAAGCATCGCCTGTACTGCTCGAGCCGATGATGGCCGTTGAAGTAGAAACGCCTGAAGACTACGCCGGTACGGTCATGGGTGACTTGTCATCACGCCGCGGTATGGTTCAAGGTATGGAAGACATGGTCGGTGGCGGCAAGGTCATCAAAGCCGAAGTGCCTTTGTCAGAAATGTTTGGCTACTCAACCAGCCTGCGCTCTGCCACACAAGGTCGCGCGACTTACACCATGGAATTCAAACAATACGCGGAAGCGCCGAAAAGCGTTGCTGAAGCGATCATGACGGCGCGTGCGAAGTAAGCCACTTAGGGTGACTTAGCGCTCAGCGCTTTTTTAAGAATTGTCTGCGACTGCTCCGTTGTTCATTGCCCGTGATGAACAAATCTCCGAGAGCCGTGCAGACATAAAACCAATTCACGGGCATGTTCTTTTTAAGGAAATGAAAAATGGCAAAAAGTAAGTTTGAACGCACGAAGCCGCACGTAAAC
>CAZUUN010000032.1:0-13873 GCA_964622735.1 uncultured Burkholderiaceae bacterium
CGACCGCAAACGCACTTAGACCAAGGACTGGTTAGCCCCGAAATAGCCACGGTATTACTGGCTAATTTGGCTAGCCAAGACCCTGACTTGGCGGTGATTTCGCTCAACGCTTACCAAATACAAACCCAAGGCCGTGAGCGCCAAGCGCAACTCACGCCCGAACAAAGCGACTGGGCTTGGGGCGTGATCGGCCGCCAAGCAGCGATGAATTTAGCGCCCGCTGCCATCAACTATTACCGCAATGCAAAAAAAATGACAGGCTGGTCGGATGAGATGCTGGCCTGGCGCGCACGCGCGGCCTTGCGCGGTGGCATCGTCAGCAATGCACCTGATATTTTGAGCAGCATTGCGCAGATGAGCCCCGCCGCCCAGCAAGATGCGACTTGGGTGTATTGGCGGGCACGGGCGTTGGCGAGTAGCGGTCGCAAAGCCGAACAGACACAGGCGCAGCACCTGTATCGTGCCATCGGTTCGCCCTATGGTTTTTATGAAATGCTGGCTTTAGAAGAAACCGGCGCAGCCATCCAAGCACCGCTGCCGCCACCGCGCCCCACCGCAGCCGAAATCGAACAAGTGCGCAACAAGCCCGGCTTTGCGCGCGCACTCTACGCCATCCAAATGGGTTTGCGCACTTTTGGCGTGCGCGAATGGAATTACACCGCGCACCTGCACGAAGAAGGCGGCTTGCCCACGCGCGAGTTACTCGCGGCGGCCGAGCTGGCCTGCCAATACGAAATTTGGGATCGCTGCATCAATACCAGCGAGCGCATCAAGGGCGCCTTTGCCGATTGGCAGCGCTTTCCCACGCCGCATCGCAGCGAGGTTTTGGCCAATAGCCGCGCCATCGGCATAGACCCCGCTTATGTTTATGGCTTGATTCGGCAAGAGTCGCGCTTTGTCGTCAGCGCCCGCTCGGGCGTGGGCGCTTCGGGCTTGATGCAAATCATGCCTGCCACGGCGCAGTGGACGGCGCGAAAAATGGGTTTGATCGGTTTTAACCCAGCACAGTTGTATGACACGGATACGAATATACAAATCGGCGTGTCTTATTTGAATCTGGCGCTGGAGCGCTTTCAAAGCTCCAAGCCGCTGGCCGCCGCCGCCTATAACGCCGGCCCCAACCGAGCCAGCAAATGGCGCGATGGCGCAAGCAATTTAGAAACCGCGATTTGGACGGAGAACATCCCGTTTAACGAAACCCGCGACTATGTGAAGAAGGTGTTGGCCAACACCACCATGTATGCGGCGCTGCTCAAGGGCCAACCGCAATCGCTCAAGAGTTATTTAGGCCACATCAGCCCAGCGCCGATGAACACAAGGCCGATCAATGCGGATCTGCCTTAAAAGCGTATTTTTAAGGGTGTTTTGGGCTTTTTAGGCCGCAAAGTCTGCCTGAGCAGCTACATAAAGAATAGCAAGTATTGAGGCTTGCTATACAGCTTCTTACCAGCGGTTTTTCACTTCGTCTAAGGCCATGCCCGCCAAACTGCCCAAAATGCCAGGCGTTGGGTGGTAGCCATCGGCAAAGGCGTACTGCAAGTAAGCCGCGTCCACCAGATTGTTGTCTAAGCAAAGTGAGGCATCGACATCGCCCGGCGGTTTGCATACTGGGTCGCTGGCATTGGTAATGCCGGTTGCGCCAGCAAAGTCAGCCGGATTGGTGAACTGGTCCATGCGCGTGCGCAGCGTAGGCGAGAACAAGGTGTAGCGTATGTCGGACTGACGGTAGCTCTCTTGCAGCACTTCGTCATGGAAAGCTCGGCTCAGTTCAGTTGCTACGCTGCCCGCGTTGACATAGCTCAGCCCGAGCTTGTAAGCCCAAGGCGTGTGCCCCATGTCATAGACCGGCAGCACATAAATGTGGCGTGCGCCCGCGCGCTCCAAGACTTCCAGCTGGCGCACCAATAAACGCGCCTGCGTTTTTACATTGGCCATGGCCAAACCCAAGCTGATCGTGCCATTTAAGGCGCTTTCGGTTTCGCGTCGCACATCTTCCATGCCAACAGCAATGAGGATCAAGTCGCCGGGTGTGAAGCTGCTCGTTGTGGTCAAGCGCGTGTTGATTTGCGTTTGCAAATCAGCCACCGTGCTTTTGCCTTGGCCCCATGCCGTGCCACCCTGCGCTTGTGGCTTTAAAGGCAGGCCATAGGCTTGAGCGACCATTTCGGGCAGCGAGTAAATTGGTTTCGTCGCCTGGTCGGTGCTGTTGATGGTATAAATTTTTCCCGTTTGACCCGCATCTACCAAGCCATCACCAAAAGTGTGCAAGGCCGTAGGCGTAAAGGGATCGTAGATTTTGCCGCCACCGCCGCAGGCTGCCAAAGTAATGGTCAGGGCGCAAAGCGCTAGGTGTTTGACATTCAATTTCATACAAAAATTAACCTTAGATGATTGCGAGGAGCACCAAGCTGCGCACGCATAACAGCCATTGTAGCGACAGGCTGGGCTTGCGTGTAGCGCCAGTCACGGGCTTGGGCTTCAACTGCTGGGGTCTTCGGGGCCCACGATTTTGCGCAGCGCGGCATGGCCTGCGGCAGGCACCATCAAGGGCGTGGCCACATTTTTCGCTGCTGCATCCCAAACCGGATCTTCAATGCCATCGAACACCGCGCGCAAACGCGCCCCCCAGTCGGCGCGCAGCATTTGCCAATAGGCATTGTGTTCGTCGATGCAAACAATTTTTTCTGAACGCAGCGCGTCGCTGGCATAAATCACCAAATCGAGCGGCAAGCCGACTGACAAATTCGACTTCAGGGTCGAATCCATAGAAACCAAAGCGCATTTGGCGGCTTCGTCTAAGGGCGTGTCGGGCGTGATGACGCGGTCGAGCACGGGTTTGCCATATTTGGATTCGCCGATTTGGAAAAACGGCGTTTCGCAGGTCGCCTCGATAAAGTTACCCGCCGCATAGACCAAAAACAAGCGCATAGGCTCGCCCTTGATTTGGCCGCCAAAGATAAAGCTGGCATTGAACTCGATATTGTCTTGCGCCAGCGCCGCGCCGTCGCGCGCGCGCACGCGCCTGATGGCCTCGCCCAAAACGCGTGCGGCGTCATACATACTGCTTGCATTCCAAATCGTCAGCGGCTCGCCGCCGTCTTCAGCCGGCAATTTTTCGCTTTGCAAAATCTCGCGCACGCATTGCGAGATGCTGAGATTGCCCGCCGACAGCAGCGTCATGAAGCGCTCGCCCGGCTGCTCGTAGACCAGCGCTTTGCGAAAGCTGGCGATGCTGTCCATGCCCGCACTGGTGCGCGAGTCGGAGAGAAAAACCAAACCCGCATGGGTTTTGATGCCAACGCAATAGGTCATAAGCAGCCAGGGTTAAGGGCGCAGCGCCATCCAACTGTGCGCCGCGTGTTTACAGAACTTCGTTGAGCAAATTGGCCATCTCGACCGCCACATTGGCAGCATCGCGGCCCTTCTCTTCTTGGCGCGCGATGGCTTGCGCCATGTTCTCGACAGTCAAAATCGCATTCGCAATCGGCGTATCGCTGTCGAGCGACACGCGCGTCACGCCTGCACCCGACTCATTCGCAACCAATTCAAAGTGGTAGGTTTCACCCCGAATGATGCAACCCAAAGCGATCAAGGCATCAAAGTCGTCGCGCGCGGCCAAAGCCGCTAGCGCCAAGGGCACCTCAAGCGCGCCCGGCACGGTAAAGTGTTCAATGTGATCGGGCTGCACGCCCAGCGCCAACAGTTGCGCTTGGCATGCCGACCACAGGGCGGTTGTCACATCCTCATTAAAGCGGGCTTGCACCACGCCGATATACAGCTTGCGACCATCCATCACCTGGGCTTTGGCTTCGCCCTTATCCGCACCAAACATGACCTGCTCCTTCAAGCAAAAACTACAAAAAAGATAGCTGCTCAGGCAGCATTTTGGCGCTTTATCGCCTTATTTAATCAAGATTGCTGGATGTAACCCGTCACTTCCAAGCCATAACCGGCCATGCTCGGCAGGCGCAGCTCTTTGCTGAGCAGCTGCATCTGCACCACGCCTTGTTCGCGCAAGATTTGTGCGCCCACGCCATAGGTCCGAATGTCGACTTTATCTTTGCTGGCGCTTTTGATCGCTTTAGGCGCAGGCTCAAAACTGCTTTGCAGTTGCGCCAAACCCGCCTCGCAATTGAGCAAAATGACCACGCCTTTGCCGTGGTGCGCCACATAGGCAAGCGCCGCGTCCAGCGTCCACGAATGGCGCTGGTTGTTCTCAACCTCTAGCGCGTTAAGCAAGGTGAAGGGCTCGTGCACACGCACAGGCACTGATTCATCACGCGCCCAAGTGCCCAAGCGCAAAGCCAAGTGCACATTGCCGCTGGGCTTGTCTTTGTAGAGCGTGGCCACAAATTCGCCATGCGCGGTTTGCAGCGGTCGGCTGCCGGTGGTGGTGATCAAGCTTTCGGTGCGGCTGCGGTGTTCGATCAAATCGGCGATGGTGCCGATTTTGAGGCCATGCTCTTTTGCAAACACTTGCAAGTCAGGCAGGCGCGCCATGGTGCCGTCGTCTTTCATGATTTCGCAAATGACAGACGCAGGCACCAAGCCCGCCATCGCCGCCAAGTCGCAACCCGCTTCGGTATGGCCCGCGCGCATTAAAACGCCACCCTCGGCTGCTGCCAGCGGGAAGATATGCCCAGGTTGCACTAAGTCATACGCTTTACCGCGCACCGCCGCTTGTACGGTGCGGGCGCGGTCAGCGGCAGAAATGCCCGTCGTCACGCCCTCAGCCGCTTCGATGGAAACGGTAAAGGCTGTGCCATATTGCGTGCCATTGCGGCTCGCCATGGGCGGCAAATCGAGTTCGCGGCAGCGCTCTTTGGTCAAGGTCAAGCAAATCAAACCGCGCCCAAACTTGGCCATGAAGTTGATCGCCTCAGGCGTCACATGTTCGGCGGCCATGACCAGATCGCCTTCGTTCTCGCGATCTTCTTCATCGACCAAAATCACCATGCGGCCCGCTTTGAGCTCGGCGACGATGTCAGCTACAGGAGAGATAGGGGTAGGCATAGTTATTCGTCTAAAGTTTATAAAAAATTCTTGTGCGGCACAGGCGCAGCACTTCAGCTGCGCACTTCGCCGGCGCCCAGCACGATCCACTTCAAAGAGGTCAAACCCACAATGCCCACAGGCCCACGGGCGTGGAATTTGTCGGTGCTGATGCCAATTTCAGCTCCTAGGCCGTATTCAAAGCCATCGGCAAAACGCGTGCTAGCATTGACCATGACGCTGGCCGAATCGACCTCGCGCAAAAAGCGCTGCGCATGGCTGTGGTTGTTGGTGATGATGGCGTCGGTGTGATGGCTGCTGTATTGGTTAATGTGGGCGATGGCTTCGTCCACACCACCCACTAAACGAATGCTGATGATGGGCGCGAGATACTCTTGCGACCAATCATCTTCTTGCGCTGCAGTCACTATGCATTCAGTAGCTGCGCAGGCAGGTTTGACGGCGTTTTTAGCCGATTTACTGCCGAAATAGGCTTGCAAAATCGCCAAGCTGCCCGCATCGCAGCGCATCTCTACGCCTTTGTCGGCAAACACTTGGCCCATCAGCGGCAAGAAGGTGGGTGCGATAGCGCTATGCACCAGCAAACTTTCTGTCGCATTGCAGGGGCTGTATTTTTGCGTTTTGGCGTTTTCCGTCACGCGCACGGCCATGGCCAAATCTGCGCTTTCATCAATATAGGTGTGGCAGTTGCCGTCTAGGTGTTTGATCACTGGCACTTTGGCCTCGGCGTTGATGCGCTCGATCAAGCCCTTGCCGCCGCGCGGAATGATCACATCCACATAGGCCGGCATGGTGATGAGCAAACTGACCGCCGCGCGATCGGTGGTCGGCACCAATTGCACGGCCTCGGGCGGCAAGCCCGCTGTTTGCAGCGCCTGCTGCACCAAGAGCGCCAAGGCTTGGTTGGAGTGAATCGCCTCAGAGCCGCCGCGCAAAATGCAGGCATTGCCTGACTTGATGGCCAGCGAGGCGGCCTCGATCGTCACATTCGGGCGGCTTTCGTAAATCATGCCAAACACGCCCAAAGGCACGCGCATTTGCCCCACGCGTATGCCGCTGGGCTGCTGCTGCATACCCACGATGTCGCCAATGATCTCGGGCATGGCCGCTAACTGCTCACAGCCCTGGGCGCAAGTCTCGAGTACGGCTGGGCTGAGCTTGAGCCTATCCACCATAGGTTCGGCCAAACCGGCGGCGCGCGCGGCGCTCAGGTCTTTTTCGTTCTCGATTTGCAATGCGGCGGTTTGGCTGCGCAGCAAACGCGCCAACTCGCGCAAGGCCGTGTTTTTCGGCGCAGGCGCGGCTTTGCCCATCAGGGCGCTGGCCGCACGGGCGCTTTGGCCCATGTTTTCCATCAGGCGGGCAAGGTCGGTGCGAGAAGTAAGAGAAGCTGGCGTAGTCATGCGGGCAATTTTCGCACACTTGCACTTTTCAGCGGCAGGGCGCGGGCATTCTTAAGAAGCGGCTGGCCGTGGCGCGCTCAGGGCGCAGAGCATGAGTGCCAAGCGCTCGAGCGCCAGCCAACTGTCGGCCAGCCAGCCGGGGCTGCGCAAGCCTTTGATAATGCCGTCGCTGATCTGCGCGGCGTGCAGCAATTGTGCGGTTTGCTCGGCTTGGACGCGCGGCACCAAACGCTCCATGGCGCGCTGCTTGGCGCCCCAAATGCGCGCTTGTTGAATCGCCACCGGCAGCGGCTTGCCATCATCCAAAGCGCAGCGCAGACGGTGCAGATGACGAATGTCTTCGGACAAAGCCCAATGCACCAGCACTTCGGCCTCGCCCTCAGCGCGCAAACCCGCCAACATGCGCTGGGTGCGCAACACTTGGCCGGACAAGACCGCCTCGCTCAATTTAAAAACATCGTAACGCGCGACACTGGCCACACTGGTGGCCACAGCCTCGTAGCCCAACTCGCCTGGCGGGTAAAGCAAGGCTAGCTTGCTGATCTCTTGATGCGCAGCCAGCAAATTACCCTCGACGCGATCGGCTATCCACTGCAAGGTGCGCTCACCTTCGGGACCAGGCTTGACGCTCTGCCCCTGCAAACCCAAACGCTGCGCCAGCCACTGCGGCAAGGCGGCGCGCTCGATGTTGGCGATCTCGACCGCCACACCTGCAGCAGCCAAGGCCAAATACCAGGCGCTGTTTTTACCGGTTTTGTCTAATTTGGGCAGGCTGACCAAGGCCAGTACATCGCCACCGGCTTGCATTTGGCCCGCCAATTGCTCCAGTGCAGCGCCGCCGTCTTTGCCCGGCTTGCCCGAGGGCACGCGTATTTCAAGCAACTGCTTGTCAGAGAACAAACTCAAGGCGCTGCCTTGGGCCAGCACGCCATCCCACTTAAAGTGCGCGCCCGCCACCACAAACACATGGCGCTCGCTAAAGCCCTCGGCGCGCGCCGCTGCGCGCAGCGCGTCGGCCGCTTCTTGCGCCAACAAATCCTCATCGCTGCTGATGACAAACACGCGCTTGCCTTGAGCCAGCCCCCGCGCAAAAGCGGGGTGCATGGGCAAGACGGGCGGGGGGACAGCAGCATTCATGGGCGCTATCTTAGCGCCTCAGGCTTGCTGCCAAGTTCTTGAAAAAAGTGCTGGTTGCGCGCGCCTTAATATGCATATTTGACTAAGCACGCAAATATAAATAGAATAAAGCATAGTCATACAACAATCGGGGTGCGGCACAGGCGCCACCACGAACCCGTTCACCAGAGGTTTTATGTTCCAACACCGCTTACGCCACGCACTTTTGTTAGCCGTCACGCTGCAGCTGCTGCCCGTGTGGGCGCAGCCTGCCAAACTGGCCACGGCTGCCGTCAGCAGCAGCGCCAGCAGCGCCCAGCGCAGCGCTTACGAGGGCCGCGTGGAGGCGGTGCGCCAGACCACCATCGCCGCACAAGTCGCAGGTACTGTGGTGGCCTTGTCCGTCAAAGCGGGTGACCGCGTGCAAGCGCAGCAGGTTTTGCTGCGCATCGATGCCCGCAGCGCGAACCAAAGCAGCGCCGCCAGCCAGGCGCAGGTCAGCGCTTTGCGTGCGTCTTTGGCACTTGCTAGCAAAGACTTGGAGCGCCAGCGCTTGCTGTATCAGCAAAAATTCATCAGCCTGGCCGCGTTTGAGCGCGCGCAGGCGCAATTTCAAGTCACGGCCTCGCAGCTCGATGCGCAAATCGCCCAGGCTGGCGCGGCGCAAACTGAGTCGGGCTTTTTCATCGTGCGCGCCCCTTATGCGGGTGTGATCTCGGCCTTGAGCGTCGAGCTGGGCGATATGGCCATGCCCGGCCGCCCCTTGCTCACCTTGTATGACCCCAGCAGCTTGCGCGTGAGCGCGGCGCTGCCGCAAAGCCGCAGCATCACCGATATGCCAGCCGCTGACATCAAAATTGAACTGCCAGCTATGTCTGCCGAACAGCGCTGGCTCACGCCCAGCAGTGTACAAATTCTGCCGGTGATAGACAGTGCCAGCCACACACGCGAAATGCGCCTGGGTTTAGCGCCCAACAGCAACGCTACACCTGGCACTTTTGCGCGCGTTTGGTTGCCCACGCAAAGCGGCGGACGGCCACAATTTTTTGTCCCCAGCAGCGCCGTGGTGCAACGCGGCGAGTTGCGTGCGGTCTATGTCGTCAACCCTGAAGGCAAAGCGCAGTTGCGCCAAGTGCGCCTAGGCCGCGAAGCCGATGGCCAAATTGAAATTTTGGCCGGCGTGGCCGCGGGCGAGCGCGTCGCCCTCGAACCCCAAGCAGCCGCTCGGCTTTAAAGCAGGAACCCTCGCACCATGTCCAAGTCTGCTTTAGGTATTGCTGGCCGCGTCGCAGCCTTTTCGCAGCGCGCGCAAATCACGCCGCTGCTGGCGCTCGTCATGCTCTTGCTGGGCATCTTTGCTGTGCTGGTCACCCCACGCGAAGAAGAGCCGCAAATCAATGTCACCATGGCCAATGTGCTGGTGCCTTTCCCTGGCGCCTCAGCCACTGATGTAGAGCAAATGGTGGCCACGCCTGCCGAGCAAGTGCTGGCGGGCATCGCCGGGGTTGAGCATGTGTACTCGGTCTCGCAACCGGGCTTGGCCTTGCTCACGGTGCAGTTCAAAGTGGGCGTGCCGCGCAGCGAGGCTTTGGTGCGCCTCTACGACGCCGTGCACTCCAACGCCGATTGGCTGCCCGCGGGTTTGGGCACGCTGCCGCCTTTGGTCAAACCCAAGGGCATAGACGATGTGCCCATCGTCACACTGACCTTGTACGAGCGGGGCGCGCATGCTGGTGCCAGTAATTTGCAGCAAATCGCGCACAGCATGGAGATCGAATTGAAACGCGTGCCCGGCGTGCGCGATGTGCACACCATCGGCGGCGCTGACCGCGCCATCATGGTGGACCTCGACCCCGCTCGCATGGCTGGTTTTGGCATCACTGTGGCTGATTTGCGCATGGCTTTGCAGGCATCGAATGCCAGCCTACCCGCAGGCGAATTGGTCAGCGGCAACACCGCCTTAACGCTAGATGCTGGTGCCTTTTTGCGCGATGCGCGCGATGTCGCCGAATTGGTCGTGGCCGTGCGCGATGGCAAACCTGTTTTTCTGCAAGACCTGGCACAAGTGCGCGATGCCGCCCTGCCCGCTAGCCAATATGTTTGGCACGGCGTTGCGCAGGCAAAGGCTGACACAGCGGCGGGTGAATATCCAGCGGTAACACTCGCCGTCACAAAAAAATCCGGCGAGAACGCCATCGATGTTGCCAATGCTTTGATGCAGCGCGCCCAGGCCTTGAAGAACACCGTCATTCCAGCCGACATCGGCTTGGCCGAAACGCGCAACTACGGCGCCAGCGCCAATGACAAAGCGCAAAAGCTGATACAAAAACTGCTCTTTGCCACGCTCTCGGTCATCGCTTTGGTTTTTGTTGCTTTAGGTCGGCGCGAAGCGGCCATCGTCGGCGTAGCCGTCATGCTCACTCTCACGGTCACCTTGTTTGCTTCGTGGGCTTGGGGTTTTACGCTCAACCGCGTGTCGCTCTTCGCGCTGATTTTCTCCATCGGTATTTTGGTCGATGACGCCATCGTCGTGGTCGAAAACATCCACCGCCACCAAGGCCTATTCCCCCACAAAAGCTTGGGCGAGATCATTCCTGCGGCGGTAGACGAGGTCGGTGGCCCCACCATTTTGGCAACCTTTACCGTGATTGCGGCGCTGCTGCCCATGGCCTTTGTCAGCGGTTTGATGGGGCCATATATGAGCCCAATTCCGATCAATGCCAGCATGGGCATGCTGCTCTCGCTCGCCATCGCCTTCACGGTAACACCGTGGCTGGCGCGCTTGTGGATGAAGACCAGCAACGGCGAGCACGCCGCGCCGCATGGCTTGGCACACCGTTTGACGCCTTGGGTCGCACGCATCTTCCGCCCGTTTTTAGACGATGCCCACGGCGGCCGTGCGCGCGGCTTATTCGGGCTGGGCATTGTCGTGCTGATCGCCGCCTCTTTACTGCTACCGGCTACGGGTTTGGTGCTGCTCAAAATGCTGCCCTTTGACAACAAATCAGAATTGCAAGTTATCGTGGATATGCCCGAAGGCACGCCGCTGGAGCAGACCGCCGCCGTCATGCGCGAGCTGGGCGCTTATTTGCGCAGCGTGCCCGAAGTGAGCGATTACCAAGCTTATGCCGGTAGCGCGGCGCCCATCAACTTCAATGGTTTGGTGCGCCAATACTATTTGCGCAGCAGCGCCCACACTGGCGACTTGCAAGTCAACTTGGTCGGCAAACACGATCGCAGCGAGCAAAGCCACGCCATCGCCATGCGCCTGCGCCCCGACTTGCAAGCCATAGGCGCGCGCTTCGGGGCAAATATCAAAATTGCCGAAGTGCCGCCTGGCCCGCCGGTGCAAGCGCCCATAGTGGCTGAGATTTATGGCGCTACTGCTGAGGGTCGCCGCGCAGTGGCACAAGCCGTCCGCGCCGTCTTTGCGCAAACCGCTGGCGTGGTCGATATCGACGACAGCAGCAGCGCCATTGCGCCGCGCACCATCTTGTTGGTTGATCGTGCCAAGGCCGCCGCGCTGGGCATCTCGCAACAAGCCATCGTCAGCACCTTGCGCGCGGGTTTGAGTGGCGAAGCCGCCAGCTATCTGCACGACGGCAGCAAATACCCCGCAGCCATCACCTTGGCGCTGACGCCCGAGCTGCAAGGCGACCTGAATACCTTGCTGCAACTGAGCGTGCAGAGCGCCAGTGGTGCGCTCGTGCCCATCAGTGAACTCGTCACCATCAGCGACAGCCTGCGCGAGCAGCCGCTCTTTCACAAAGACTTGCTGCCTGTGGACTATGTCACGGGCGACATGGCGGGCGCAGTGGATAGCCCGCTTTACGGCATGTTCAAAATGCGCAGCGCGCTTGCGCAAATCCAACCGCCCGGCGGCGGCAAATTGGGCGAGTATTTCATCAACCAGCCGCAAGACCCTTACCGCGAATACGCGCTGAAGTGGGATGGCGAGTGGCAAATCACTTACGAGACCTTCCGCGACATGGGCGCGGCCTACGCCGTCGGCTTGGTCTTGATTTACCTCTTGGTGGTGGCGCAGTTTGGCTCTTACCTCACACCTTTGATCATCATGGCGCCAATCCCGCTGACCATCATCGGCGTCATGCCGGGGCACGCCCTCTTGGGTGCGCAATACACCGCGACCAGCATGATAGGCATGATTGCCTTGGCGGGCATCATCGTGCGCAACTCCATTCTTTTGGTCGACTTTATTAACCTGCAAGTGCGCGAGGGTGCAGACCTGAAAAACGCCGTGATGCAAGCGGTGGCGGCGCGCGCGCAGCCCATCGTTTTGACCGGCTTGGCGGCCATGTTTGGCGCCTTCTTTATTCTGGACGACCCGATCTTCAACGGCTTGGCCATTTCTTTGATCTTTGGTATTTTGGTCTCGACCGTTTTAACCCTCGTCGCCATTCCTTTGCTGTACTACAGCGCTTACCGCAACCGTGTGCATTTACTCAAACCTCAAGGAGAAACTTTATGACCTCTTGGCAACTCGTTCGTCTGATCGCTGGTTTTATGATTTTGCTGACACTGGGACTCGGAATTCCGGCCAGCCCGATTTTTGTGGATCAATGGTGGCTGGCCTTCACTGCCTTTATCGGTTTGAACCTGCTGCAAAGCGCTTTCACCAAGTGGTGCTTGCTCGAATCCATCTTGCGCAAGTTCGGCTTTAAACCGGGTTGTTAAGTACACGCTTAGACTAGCCCTTAGACCAGCCCACGAGCTGGCTTTTTACTACTAAATTGACAGCAGCTCAGGCAGATTTTAAGGCTAAAAGGCCGTATTTCTATCTGATTTTTGTGTGAGAGTGGGGTGTATGGCCTGTTTAGGCTCAGACTTTATTCTGCCGCACCAACTCCGCCGCCAGCATCAGCGCGCGGGCTTTGGCTTCGGTTTCTTGCCACTCTAGTTCAGGTACCGAGTCGGCGACGATGCCCGCCGCCGCTTGCACATACAAAGTTTGGTCTTTGATGATGCCGGTACGAATGGCGATGGCCACATCCATGTCGCCGCCGTAGCTGACATAGCCGCACGCGCCGCCATAAATACCGCGTTTACTCGGCTCTAACTGGTCAATCAATTCCATGGCGTGCACTTTGGGCGCGCCCGTGAGCGTGCCCGCTGGAAAGCTCGCGCGCAGTACATCCATATTGCTCATGCCGGGGTTGAGTACGCCTTCCACATTGCTGACGATGTGCATGACATGGCTGTAGCGCTCGACCACAAAAGCCTCCGTCACTTGCACGCTGCCGGTGCGCGCGATGCGGCCGATGTCGTTGCGGGCCAGGTCGATCAGCATCACATGCTCGGCGCGTTCTTTCGGGTCGGCCAGCAGTTGCTCTTCCATGGCCTTGTCGGCCTCGGGTGTGGCTGCGCGTGGGCGTGTGCCCGCCAGGGGGCGGATGGTGATTTTCTCAGCCGCCGCACCTTCGTATTCCACACTTTCTTGGCGCACCAATATTTCGGGGCTGGCGCCGACAATTTGAAAGTCGCCCATATCGTAAAAATACATATACGGGCTGGGGTTGAGCTGGCGCAGGGCGCGGTACAAATGGATCGGTGCTTGCGTAAAGGGCTGGCTCAAACGCTGGCCGATTTGCACTTGCATAAAGTCACCCGCGGCGATCAAGTCTTTGCCGCGCTGCGCGGCCTGCAAAAAATCAGCCTTGGCAAATTCGCGCGTCACCACCGCTGCACTGCTGCAAGCTTGCAGCGGCGGCAGTTGCGCGGCTTGCTGCAATTGCGCTTGCAGTTCTTGCAAACGCTTGCAGGCGGTGGCATAGGCATCAGGCTGGCGCGTGTCGGCCCACACGATCAGTTGCAGGCGGCCTTTCAAGTTGTCGATCACCGCCAGCTCATCGCACTGCAAGAGCATGATGTCGGGCGTGCCCAAGGTGTCGGGCGGGCAGCTGTGCTCTAGCTTTTTCTCGATATAGCGCACGACATCGTAGGCAAAATAACCGGCCAAGCCACCGCAAAAACGCGGCATGCCTTCAGGTAAATAATTCTTTTCTTGCGCTTGCAAATCAGCAATCACATCCAGCGGGTTACCGTTTTTCTCTTCGACCAAAGCGCCGTCGGCATAAAAGCGTGTGCGCGCTGCCGCGCCAAAACCACTGGCGGCCAGCCATTTGCGCGCGGGCAGACCGATAAAGCTGTAGCGCCCAAAGCGCTCGCCGCCCAAAACCGATTCGAGCAAAAAACTGTGGCGGCTATTGGCGCCGCAGAGTTTGAGGTAAACCGACAGCGGTGTTTCCAAATCAGCGGAAAACTCGGCCATGAGCGGAATGCGCGTGTAGCCCGCAAGCTGGTGCTGGGCGAATTCGTGTTGG
>CAZUUN010000033.1:0-13546 GCA_964622735.1 uncultured Burkholderiaceae bacterium
CGATGGCGGCATCAAGGTTGATAACATTCGCCGCGTGGCCGATGCGGGTGCCGACACCTTTGTTGCAGGCAGCGCTATTTTTGGCCAGCCCGATTACGCCCAAGTCATCGCCGCCATGCGCAGCGCATTGGCTTGAAGCTAGCTGAGACGCACTATGTGGCATTTATTTGATCTTGCGCCCACGGCTTGGCTGCTGCTGCTGATGGCGCTGCTCGCTTGTTTGCCGCTGGCTTGGCTTTTGCGCGCGCAGCGGCGCCAATCGACGCCGCAAAAACTCGCCGCTTTGGCGCTTTTGCTGCTGGTGCTGACTTTTGATTTGACGATTTTTGGCGCCTTCACGCGCCTGACCGAATCGGGTTTGGGCTGCCCCGATTGGCCCGGCTGTTATGGCACCAGCACACCGCTGCACGCGGCCGATCACATCAGCGCGGCGCAAGTGGCCGACCCTTACGGCCCCGTCACGCACAAAAAAGCCTGGATCGAAATGGTGCACCGCTATTTGGCCGGCGCGGTGGGCTTTCTCATCATTGTGCAAATGGTCTGGAGCTGGCTGCGCCGCCGTAGCTTGCCTTATTCGCCGTGGCTGCCGGTGCTGACCTTTGTTTGGGTTTGCGCGCAGGGCGCTTTTGGCGCGCTGACGGTGACGATGAAGCTTTTTCCCCTCATCGTGAGCTTGCACTTGCTCGGCGCTTTGGGTTTGTTGGCGCTTTTGCAAATACAAAACACCCGTTGGCGCTTGCACTTGGGCCAAACGAGTGCGCTGCCTTTGGCGCCCGCGCTCAAGGCTTTGCTTTGGGGCAGCAGTTTGCTTTTGCTGGTGCAAATTGCGTTGGGCGCATGGGTGAGCACCAACTACGCGGTGGTGGCTTGTAATACTTGGCCCCTGTGCGGCGGCCAGCTGCTGCCACCGGCCGATTACGCGCAGGGTTTTACGCTTTGGCGCGAGCTGCACCAAAACGCTGATGGCAGTTATTTGAGCCTGAGCGCACTGCTCGCGATTCATTTGGTACACCGTTGGGTGGCTGTGCCGGTGATTGTGCTGCTGGGTTATTTGGCTTGGCGCTTGCGCGGCACGGCACCTAAAGCGGCCGCTTGGTTGGCATTTTTGCTGGCGGCGCAATTTGCCACGGGGCTGTCGAATGTGGTCTTGGGCTGGCCTTTGTTGGCTGCGCTCTTGCACACCGCAGGTGCTGCCGCTTTCTTTGTGCTGCTGGTTAATTTATTGGTGCGCAGCCAGAGCATAGCCGCCAAGTAGCCAGTTGTTTTAACTATTGATGTAATAGCTGTTCAGGCAGGTTTGACGGCTTAAAACACTGTTTTTAATGCCAAAAATAGCTTTCCACTCGGTTTTTAGTCCTCAGCAGCGCTTGGCAGTCGCTCAATCTGTACCATGCAGCCGCATCCACCTTCGCGGCCTATACTCTTGATACCAACCGTAACAAATTTCCCCTTTGTTGCAAACCGCCTAGCCTCAGGGCGAGCGTGAAATGCCGCGCTCTGGCGCTTGGCCACCCATTCCCAGCTTGCAGCCCTGCTGCTGCATCAAGCCCAAAACTAAGGAAAAAATATGCCACAAATTATCAAATGCAAAGCCGCTATCGCTTGGGGCCCGAACCAGCCCTTAACCATAGAAGAAGTGGATGTCATGCCGCCACAAGCGGGTGAAGTGCGCGTGCGCATCATCGCCTCGGGCGTTTGCCACACCGATGCTTACACCCTGTCAGGTGAAGATCCTGAAGGTGTTTTTCCCGCCATCCTTGGCCATGAAGGCGGCGGCATCGTCGAGTCGATAGGCGCGGGCGTGAGCAGCGTGCAGGTGGGCGACCATGTGATTCCGCTGTATACGCCCGAGTGCGGCGAGTGCAAATTTTGCAAATCAGGCAAAACCAATCTGTGTCAAAAAATCCGTGAGACGCAAGGCAAGGGCCTGATGCCAGACGGCACGACGCGTTTCTTTAAAGATGGCAAGCCGATTTTTCATTACATGGGCTGCTCGACTTTTTCGGAGTACACGGTGCTGCCCGAAATCTCGCTGGCCAAGGTGAATAAAGATGCGCCACTGAAAGAAGTCTGCCTGCTGGGCTGCGGTGTCACCACCGGCATGGGCGCGGTGCTGAACACGGCCAAGGTCGAAGCGGGCGCGACGGTGGCGATTTTTGGCTTAGGGGGCATAGGCCTGTCGGCCGTCATAGGTGCGACCATGGCCAAAGCCAGTCGTATCATTGCCATCGACATCAACGAGAGCAAGTTCGAGTTGGCACGCAAGCTGGGCGCCACCGACTGCATCAACCCTAAGAACTATGACAAGCCGATACAGCAAGTCATCGTCGAGCTAACCGATGGCGGCGTCGATTACTCGTTTGAATGCATCGGCAATGTGCAGGTGATGCGCTCGGCGCTGGAGTGTTGTCACAAAGGCTGGGGCGAGTCCATCATCATCGGCGTTGCTGGTGGCGGCCAAGAAATTTCGACCCGTCCGTTTCAGTTGGTGACTGGCCGCGTGTGGCGCGGTTCTGCTTTTGGCGGCGTCAAGGGGCGCTCTGAATTGCCGGGCATTGTCGAGCAATACATGCGCGGCGATTTCAAGCTCGACGACTTCATCACCCACACCATGGGGCTGGAGCGCATCAACGAAGCTTTTGATCTGATGCACGCGGGCAAAAGCATACGCAGCGTGATTCATTTCGATCAGTGAAGCTTAAGGACGCCGCTATGACCTTAGAAAATCTGAGTGCCAACCGCAGTTTTGGCGGCTGGAACAAGCAATATAAACACGCTTCGAGCAGCTTGCAGTGCGACATGCGCTTTGCCATTTATTTGCCGCCGCAGGTCGAAGCTGGGCAAAAAGTGCCAGTGCTGTATTGGCTCTCGGGCTTGACTTGCACCGACGAAAACTTCATGCACAAGGCTGGTGCCCAGCGTGTGGCAGCTGAATTGGGACTTGCCATTGTTGCGCCTGATACCAGCCCCCGCGGCGATGCGGTGGCTGATGCGGAGGGCTACGATTTGGGCCAAGGCGCAGGCTTTTATGTGAATGCTACGCAAGCGCCATGGCGTCAGCATTACCAAATGTACGACTATGTGCTGCACGAATTGCCGCAGATGATTGAAGCTAACTTTCCCGTCAGCAGCCTGCGCTCGATCGCGGGGCACTCGATGGGCGGCCACGGCGCTTTGGTCGTGGCGCTGCGCAACCCTGAGCGCTTTGCGTCGGTGTCGGCCTTTAGCCCGATTTGCAACCCGGTGAATGTGCCTTGGGGGCAAAAGGCGTTCTCAGCCTATCTGGGCGAGAACACCGCTGCTTGGGCAGACTACGACGCCAGCCTGTTGATGCGCCGCGCCAGCCAATTCGTGCCTGCGCTGGTGGATCAAGGCGAAGCGGATAATTTTTTGCAAGAGCAACTCAAGCCCGAGGCACTAGTGGCGGCAGCCGAAGCCAGCGCTTACCCGCTGGTGCTCAAGCGCCACGCAGATTACGACCACAGCTACTTTTTCATTGCCAGCTTTATCGAGGAGCATCTGCGCTTTCATGCCCAGCATTTGCACAAGCGCTAAAGCCTGGAGAATGCCGCCCTAGAGCGTGAAGTCGTAGGCTATGTTCAAAGGCGCGTGGTCTGAAAAGCGCTGCGCTTTGAAGACCGAGGCGCTTTGCGCCCGCGCCGCCAAATCGGGCGTGGCCAGTTGGTAGTCGATGCGCCAGCCCACATTCTTGGCCCAAGCTTGGCCGCGTGCGCTCCACCAGGTGTAGCAATCGTCGGTGGTGTCAGGCTCTAAATGGCGGTAAACATCGCACAACAGCGGCTCTTCATGCCGCGTGAGTTGCGTCATCCAAGCGCGCTCTTCGGGCAAAAAGCCCGAGTTTTTGAGGTTGCCCTTCCAGTTTTTCAAATCTTGCTCGCGGTGCGCGATATTGATGTCGCCGCACAAGAGCAAGCTGCGCTCTTGGCGCGCTGCTTGAATAAAAGGGTAAATCGCGGCGAGGTAACGGAATTTCGCCGCTTGGCGCTCGTCACCCGATGAGCCGCTGGGAAAGTAACTGCTCACGACCGAAAATTTGCGCTGCGGCGTGTCAAAGCGCAGCTCTATCCAGCGCCCCTCTGCGTCAAATTCACCGCCGTCAAAACCCATGCGCACATCGCTGGGCTCGTGGCGGCTGTAGATACCCACACCCGAGTAGCCTTTTTTCTCGGCGCAATGAAAATGGCCTTGCAAGCCAGCAAGACTGAGTAAATTACTCTTTTCCAAGTCTGGTATTTGCGCTTTCAGTTCTTGTACGCACAGCAGATCGAGTTGTTGCTCGGCTAGCCAGTTTTCTAAGCCTTTGCTGGCGGCTGAGCGCACGCCATTTAAATTTAAGCTGGTAACTTTTAACATGGTGAAAAATGTGGAGAATAAGGGCCAGTTTAGATGCAAATTGGATGCCCCGAGTGAACGCCCAACAACAACAGCCCGCGCCTAGCGCTTTGACGCCCGATCCTTTGGCGCAAAGCTTTGTGCGTTTTGCCATGGATTGCGAAGTCTTGCGCTTTGGCGAGTTTCAAACCAAAGCGGGGCGACTGTCGCCGTATTTTTTCAATGCAGGTTTGTTTGACGATGGCAACAAACTGATGCAACTGGCGCAGTTTTATGCGCAGCGCATTTTGCAAGAAGAGCGCGACAGCGGCGAGCGCGCCGACATGCTTTTTGGCCCAGCTTACAAAGGCATTCCGCTGGTGGCGGCCGTGGCCGTTGAGCTGGCGCGTCTAGGGCGCAATATGCCCTTTGCCTACAACCGCAAAGAAGCCAAAGACCATGGCGAGGGCGGCACGCTGGTGGGCGCGCCGCTGCAAGGCAAGGTTTTGATCGTTGATGATGTCATGTCGGCGGGCACGGCCGTGCGCGAATCTATCGCTTTGATACAAAAAAATGGCGCCCAGCCTTGGGGTGTGACCGTTGCTTTGGATCGGCAAGAAAAAGCCGTAGAGAACGGCCAGATAAGCAGCCGCAGCGCCGTGCAGTTTGTGCGCCAAGAATTGGGCTTGCGGGTTTGGGTGGTTGCCAGTTTGGCAGATTTACTACAGTGTTTGCAAGCTGATGCACAATGGCAAGCACAAGCTGAGCAAGTGGCAGCTTACCGCGCACAATATGGCGTGCGCGATGAAAGCGTTCCTGCATAAATGTAGAAGGTAGAAAAGCCCTTATGCGATCTCGTTTTTTGACAAGCAGCCTAGCCGCCATGCTGCTGGCTTTGGCGCAGGCGGCTAGTGCGCAGGTTTATACTTGCATGGACAAACAGGGTCGTCGCTTGACTGCAGACAGGCCGATTCCTGAATGCAATGACCGCCCGCAGCGCATCTTGCACCCCAATGGCGTGGTGGAAGTGCTGGCACCAAAAAAAACCGAAGCAGAGCGCCTAGCCGCTGAAGAAGAAATCAAAGCGCAAGCGCGTAAGCGCGCCCAAGAAATTGAAGCCGCCCGTGCCGACCGCACCCTGCGCGCGCGCTACCCGGATGAAGCGGCATTAGAGAGCCACCGTCACTACGCCGTGAGCCAAGTCGAGCGTCGCTGGCAAGCCACGCTGGATGAAGTCGCTTCGCTTGGCGCGCGGCGTAAAGCGCTAACGGCGCAGGTTGCCGCGCGCCGCCAAGAGGGCAAGAGCCCCGAGTTTGCCGAGACCAAAGAAGCGGCTGAAATTGAAAAGCGTAACAACCAAATTCGCCCGCAAGTGGAAAAAGCACGCGCGGAAATTGAAGAGGTCAACAGGCAGTTTGATGCCAGCCTGAAACGCTTGCGCGAATTGATGGCGATTGAGGCTGAGATCAAGCGCATACAAGCGGGCGGCGCGACCAGCGTCACCCCCACTTACCCCTAAATCACGCTGTTAACAGCTGCTATTGGCCTGGGTCGCTGCGGGCTTTGCCCTGGCCGCGGCTGTGTGGGGCGCAGCAAGCTTTACAATAAGCGCCTAGCCAAGGAGCGCTGCAACGACCTCGTGCCCACGCACGCGGGCCTCGTCAGGCTTGGCCCACCGCTGCGGCTGCTAAGCCGCAGCCTCAACCGCGCTCACCATTGATGTGTCATTTTTATGGTGAGCCTGCTGTGTCTAACGCAAAAAATCCCCCTGTTTCGAATGTTTCGCCGCTGCGCCTGTCGGGGCTAGAGCCGGTTTTTATCGACGGCAGCAGCCTGTTCGTTAATATTGGCGAGCGTACCAATGTCACGGGCTCGAAAGCTTTTGCCCGCATGATTTTGGGTGGCCAATACGAAAACGCGCTGGCCGTGGCGCGCCAACAGGTTGAGAACGGCGCGCAAATCATTGATGTGAATATGGACGAGGCCATGCTCGACAGCAAGGCGGCCATGGTCAAATTTCTCAATTTGATGGCGGGCGAGCCTGACATTGCCAAAGTGCCAGTGATGATTGATTCCTCCAAGTGGGAGGTGATCGAAGCGGGTTTGCGCTGCGTACAAGGCAAAGGCATTGTCAACTCCATCAGCATGAAAGAGGGTTTGGACGAATTCAAACGCCAAGCGCGTTTGATCAAGCGCTATGGCGCGGCCGCTGTCGTCATGGCCTTTGACGAGAAAGGCCAAGCCGACACCTTTGAGCGCAAGATCAGCATTTGCGAGCGCGCTTATCGGGTGTTGGTGGACGAGGTGGATTTTCCGCCAGAAGACATTATTTTCGACCCCAATATTTTTGCCATTGCCACGGGCATCGAAGAGCACAACAACTATGCGGTGGACTTTATCAATGCCGTGCGTTGGATCAAAGCCAACTTGCCTGGCGCCAAAATCTCAGGCGGCGTCAGCAATGTGTCCTTCAGCTTTCGCGGCAATGACCCGGTGCGCGAAGCGATACACACGGTGTTTTTGTACCACGCCATCCAAGCGGGCATGGACATGGGCATCGTCAATGCCGGCATGATGGGCGTCTACGACGACCTAGAGCCTGAGCTGCGCGAGCGCGTGGAAGATGTGGTGCTGAACCGCCGCCCCGATGCGGGCGAGCGCTTGGTCGAAGTGGCAGAAAATGCCAAAGGCGCGGCCAAAGACGACAGCAAAAAGCTCGAATGGCGCGGTACGCCCGAGCAGCCTGTGACCGTGAATGCGCGCTTGTCGCATTCGCTGGTGCATGGCATCACTGAATTTATTGTCGAAGACACGGAAGAGGCTTACCAAGCCATATTGGCTCAAGGCGGCAGGCCTTTGCATGTGATCGAAGGCCCGCTGATGGATGGCATGAATGTGGTTGGCGATTTGTTTGGCCAAGGCAAAATGTTCTTGCCACAAGTGGTGAAATCGGCCCGCGTGATGAAGCAGGCGGTGGCGCATTTGCTGCCCTATATTGAGGCCGAGAAAAAAGCCCTGCAAGACGCGGGCGGCGATGTCAAAGCCAAAGGCAAAATCGTCATCGCCACCGTCAAAGGCGATGTGCACGACATCGGCAAAAACATCGTGACAGTGGTTTTGCAATGCAATAACTTTGAAGTGGTGAATATGGGCGTGATGGTGCCTTGCCACGAAATTTTGGCTAAAGCCAAAGAAGAAAACGCCCACATTGTGGGTCTCAGCGGTTTGATCACGCCGAGTCTGGAAGAGATGCAGTATGTGGCCGCTGAGATGGAGAAGGACGCCCATTTCCGCGACAACAAAATTCCGCTGCTGATAGGCGGCGCAACTTGCAGCCGTGTGCACACCGCGGTCAAAATTTCGCCGCATTACTCGGGCCCTGTGGTCTATGTGCCCGATGCCTCGCGCAGCGTGGGCGTGGCGCAAAGCTTGCTCTCTGACCAGTCGATTCACTTCATCAACGAGGTGAGCGAAGACTACGAAAAAGTGCGGCAACAGCACGCCAACAAAAAACAAGTGCCGATGTGGCCACTGGCGAAAGCGCGCGCGAATAAAACCCCGATTCAGTGGCAGGGTTACACCCCGCCTAAGCCCAAATTCATTGGTCGCCGGGTTTTTAAAAACATTGATTTGAACGAGTTAGTGCCCTTTATCGACTGGGCGCCTTTCTTCCAAACTTGGGATTTGGCCGGCAGCTACCCCGCGATTTTGCAAGATGAGGTGGTGGGCGAAGTGGCAACGCGTGTCTTTGCCGAAGGCCAAGAAATGCTGCAAAAAATCATTGCCGGCAAATGGCTGACCGCCAGCGGCGTGATGGGCTTTTGGCCAGCCAACAGCGTGCACGATGACGACATCGTGATGTACGCCGACGAGCAGCGCACACAGCCCGCACTGACTTGGCATGGCTTGCGCCAGCAAACCGAAAAAACCCCGGGTGCCGATGGCGTGATGCGCCCCAGCCGCTGCTTGGCCGACTTCATTGCACCCACAGGCGAAGACTATATTGGCGCTTTTGCCGTGACGGCGGGCCTAGGGGCTGAGGCGAAGGAGCAAGAGTTTCTGGCCCAGCTCGACGACTACTCCAACATCATGTTCAAAGGCTTGGCCGATCGTTTGGCCGAAGCCTTTGCCGAATATTTGCACGCGCGCGTGCGCCGTGACTTTTGGGGTTATGCGGCGGACGAGGGCTTGACGAACGAGCAGCTCATCAAAGAGCAATATGTGGGCATCCGTCCTGCGCCAGGCTACCCAGCCTGCCCCGACCACAGCATCAAAGAGGGCTTGTTCGAGCTCTTGGGCGCGTCTGAAGTGGGGATGAGCGTGACAGAAAGCATGGCCATGTTGCCAGCGGCCAGCGTCAGCGGCTTTTACTTCAGCCACCCTGACAGCACCTATTTCAATGTGGGCAAAATCAGCGACGACCAAGTACAAGATTTGGCGCAGCGCAGCGGCGTGGCACTATCGGCACTCAAACGCTTCTTAGGCCCCAATCTGTAATGCTATTGATTAAATAGCTGCTCAGGCAGGTTTTACGGCCTAAAAAGCCTATTTAACTCTCAATATTGGCTCGGTCGGCTTAAGGAGCCGCTGTGCTGGTCTGCTGCATAGGCAGCCAGCCGCGCACGCTGTTGATGAGCCACACGCCTTGGGCATTCGCAAGATCATGCATAAAAAGCGCGCGCTCTTGCACCACACCACGCGCCAACAACTCGGCGCGCAAGCTGCCTGCTAACAAACCCGCACTTTGCGGTGGTGTGTAAAACTGGCCCGCGATTTGCACCACGAGGTTGCCGATGGTGAACTCGCACAGTTCGCCGCGCTCGTTGTGCAGAAGCACATCAAACACATCAGCGCAGGCGGCTTTGGCCTGCTCATACACGCTGCGTTGTGTGGTCTTGTGATAGAGCCAGAGCTGGCTGCTCGCTATAGGCGTGGGCGCTAAACAAAAGCTTTGTGCGGCGACTGTTGCCAGCGGCAAATAGTGCAAGGGCGCAGCGCTGGCCGCCAGTGCGCTGGTACTGGCGCTGAAAGTGCCATCGGCATGCAGCAGCAGACGCACGCGCTGACAAGGCGCATCACTGGTGGCCACCGTGCTTTGCAGCGTCATCAACATGCGGCCTGCGTCAAAGGCGCGGCCAAAATAAGTGGCCGATGCGGACATGCGTTCGATGTGCCGCGCCAGCAGCACGAATTCGCTGCCATCCCACAACAGCGTTTCTATCAAGTCAAAAGTTTGCTCGCTTTGCTGCAAAAACGCGGCTTGCACGACGCGGGTTTTTTGCAGGGTTTCGGCCCATTCTTCTGCAGCGTCGCTGCCCCAAGTGATGCCCGCACCCGCGTGGTAGCGCGCGTGGCGCTCGTTGTTTATCTCAGGCGCCAGCATCATGCTGCGTATGGCGACGCTGAAAGTCGCGCTGCCATCAGGGCGCAATAGGCCAATGCTGCCGCAGTAAGGCCCACGCGCTTGAATCTCAAGCTGCGTCAGCAATTGCATGGTGGCGAGTTTAGGCGCGCCGGTGATCGAGCCGCAAGGAAATAGCGCTTGCAACACTTGCAACAAATCCACATCAGGCCGCGTTTGCGCGCTAATGGTCGAGGTCATTTGCCAGACGCTGGGGTAGCGCTCAAGTGCGAAAAGCTCATCAACCTTTACGCTGCCAGTGTTTGCTATGCGCCCCAGATCATTGCGCAGCAAATCGACAATCATCACATTCTCGGCGCGGTCTTTGGACGATGCGCCCAGCGCTTGGGCAAGCTGCGCGTCTTGCGCCGGCCACAGCCCGCGTGGGCGCGTGCCCTTCATGGGTTTGGTGGTGATGTAGCGGTCAGAATTTTTGCCCGCGCCATTCCAATGAAAAAACAATTCGGGCGAGGCGCTCGCTAAACACTGGCCTTCGACCTCGATATAAGCGGCATAGGGTGCTTGCTGGGCGCGGCGCATGGCTTGGTAGAGTGCGTAGGCGTCGCCGCGCAACTGCGCCTCAAAGGGCAAGGTGTAGTTCACCTGATAAGTCTGCCCCGCAGCAATCGCGGCTTTGATGTGCGCGATGCGCTCGGTATACGCGGCGGGGCTCAGACTGGGCTGCCACGCGCTGATCGCAAAGTCAATCGCGGTACTTGGTGCGTCCTCTGCTTCGATCTGGCTGCTGTCAAACACCCAAAAATACAGCAGCGGCCAAGCGGGGTCAGCAGCGCGGCACAGGGGCGCAAATTCGGCGCCTAAGCCCGCAGCGGCTTCATAGGCCAAGAAGCCCGTTGCGTAAAAGCCTTGTGCTTGCCAGTCTTGCAAAGCCCGCACCGCACCTGCCACTTGCGCTGCGCTGTCGGCCCGCACCACCGCCAGCGGCGTTTGCACGCGGATGGATTCTGGCGCGCGGGTCAAAGGGTGGGTGAATTGCAGATGGAGCACAAAAATCGGGTCAGGTGAAGGGCGGAGCACCAGTGTCGCACAGCGCCAGCGACGTGTGAAAATTTGTGCATAATTATCCTCATGCCGCAAGCGTTCTCACTGCCATCGCCCCTCGAATATTTTCGCACCCTGGTGCAAGAAGACGATGGCTTGCCCCTGCTCGAAGCGGCTGCGAGTTTGGCGCAAGATGTCACGCCTGAATTGGACTTGCATTTGGTCACCGATGAGATGGATTTGCTCGCTGCCAAACTCACGCGGCGCATACCAGCTGACGCGCCTGCTTTGCAAAAGCTGCTGGCGCTGAACCATTTTTTCTACCGCGAACTCAACTTCACAGGCAATATCAATAACTACTACGATCCGCAAAACAGCTTTATTCATGCGGTGCTGCGCACACGCCGTGGCATTCCTATTTCGCTGGCGGTGATTTGGCTCGATTTGGCTGAGCGGGCAGGTTTGTCGGCGCATGGCGTGAGCTTTCCCGGCCACTTCATGATCAAGGTCGGCTTGCCGCAAGGGCAAGTCATACTCGACCCGATGACGGGGCAATCGCTCACGCGCGAAGACTTGCTCGAACGCATGGGCGGTAACCGCGTGGATTTGCTAGGCGACAAAGAAGAAGTACCCATGGGCCTATTCTTGCAAAGCGCCACGCCACGCGAGATGCTCGAACGCATGTTGCGCAACCTGAAAGAAATTTATGCCAGCCAGCAGCGCGACGAACGCGAGTTGGCGGTGCAAAACCGCTTGATCGTGCTCTTGCCCGACTCGTGGGCCGACTACCGCGAACGGGGCAAAATTTATGCCTTGCAAGGCGCTACTGATTTGGCACTGGGCGACTTAACCAAATACCTGGACGCCCAAAGCGACGCGCCCGATGCCGAAGCGGTGCGCGTGCAAATTGCGCAGCTGCAAGCCAAAGAGTAAGGCGGCAGCGCTCTTTCTGCGCTGTTCAACCCACTATTAAAATATGAGCTGCTCAGGCAGCTTTCATCCATTAAACAAGCTAAAAAGCTTTAAAAAACACCTTATGTCAGCCCCATTGCCCCTTATTAGCCTTGCGGCGGCGGCCGCGCGTTTGCAAGCGGGTGAGTTGGTCGCGATACCGACCGAGACGGTTTATGGCCTGGCGGCGGATGCGCAAAACGCGCAAGCGGTGGCGAAGATTTTTAGTACCAAAGGCCGCCCAGCAGATCACCCATTGATCGTGCATCTCGCCAGCGCTGCGGCCGCGGCGCACTTTGCGGCTGACCTGCCGCCATTTGCCAGTGCGCTGATGCAGGCTTTTTGGCCGGGGCCGCTGACGGTCATTGTGGCGCGGCGCGAGGGCGTAGCCAGTGCTGCTGCTGGTGGCCTGCCTTCTGTGGGTTTGCGCTGCCCGGCTCACCCTGTGGCTTTGCAATTGCTGGCGGCTTGCCAAGGTGTGGGCGTGCAGGGTTTGGCTGCGCCCAGCGCCAACCGCTTTGGCAAAGTCAGCCCGACCACGGCGCAACATGTGGCCGATGAATTTGGCGCGGCTGTGCCCGTGCTCGATGGGGGGGCTTGCAGCGTCGGCATCGAATCCACCATTGTTGATTGCACGCGCGGGCAGCCAGTGATTTTGCGGCCGGGCCATATTGGTGCTGCGCAAATCGATGCTGCCTTGCAACAAGCTGGTTTGCCCCAGCGCGTCCATGCGGCGGATGCACTGCTCGCCCCCGCACCCAAGGCCGCTGGCACACTGGCCGCGCACTACGCGCCGCGCGCGCCGCTGCGGTTGATGCAAGGCGCGATGCTGCAAACCGCGTTGGATGTCTTGGCCGAAGATGCGCAAGGAATTGCTATTTACAGCCGCATGGTGCTGCACTCGACCTCGCCCAACATCATTCGCCGCCGCATGCCTGACGATGCACAGGCTACGGCGCAGCAGCTCTTTGCGGTTTTGCGTGCGTTCGACGCGCAAGGCGCCAAACTCATTTGGGTAGAAGAACCGCCGCTAGATGCCGCTTGGGATGGCGTGCGCGATCGCCTGCAACGCGCCGCGGCATCTTGATGCGTGTGCTTTGGGCCGCGCTATAGCCGGTATGCCTTCATGACTAATGCGTTGAGGCTTAGATGCAAAAGCGTCATGAAACGGTCACACAATTTATTCATACTCCAACTTGTTTCTGAGAGCGCGGTGCCTGCATTGCAGCCGACGGAGCATCGAGTATTGAATAGCCATCACTAAAAATCGATAAGGAAATGTAGATATGAAAAAATATGCATTTGCCATCGCCGCCACGCTCGCCGCCAGCGCTTACGCCGCCGATTCAGTGACCTTGTACGGCATTGCCGATGCTTGGGTGGGGCAAACGAAAACTGCGGGACAAACGACTACGCAAACCAAAGTTCAATCCGGCGGTTTGTCGACCTCGCGCTTGGGTTTGACGGTGAAAGAGGACTTGGGCGATGGCCTGAGCGCCTTTGCCGCTTACGAAACTGGCGTGGCAGTGGATACAGGCGCGAGTGGCGGCCCGCGCAAAAGCGTGGTGGGCTTGTCGGGTGGTTTCGGCTCGGTGTCTGTGGGCTTCGAGACCACGCCTTACGAGGATTTGTTTACCAAGACTTTCTCAACTATGGACAGCGCCTTTGACGGCATGAAGCTGGCCCATGGCAAGGTCGACAAGCACGATGCGCGTTTCAAAAACGGTATCCGCTACAACTCGCCCACTATGTCTGGTTTTAGCGGCAGCGTGCATGTCGGCTTAGGCGAAGACAAAGACGCCGCCCGCGCGCAACGCGATACTTCATTGGCGCTGCGTTATGCCCAAGGCCCGCTGCTGG
>CAZUUN010000034.1:0-13488 GCA_964622735.1 uncultured Burkholderiaceae bacterium
GCATGGCGTGAAAGGCGCGGTAGAGGTAGCTGGAACCGTCGACGAGCAGGAGGGTTTTGTTATCGGGCATGGGCAAGATTGTCGCTTATAGCTAGGGCAAGGCAGCCACTTTGACAGAATGTGCGTCTCGCAAGCGAACTCAAACACTATCAAAAAAATAGCTGCTCAGGCAGGTTTGATAGTGTTTACAATCGTTTTATACTAAAAATAAGCTTGCTGGGCTTGACAGCTTTGCTAAACTGAAGAACCAGCCTCTAAAGAAACGCACCATGTTGAACAGCACCTTGCTTTATGTCATTTTGGCCACCCTGATTGCAGGGGTCGGCAGCGTTTTACTCTCGGGCTTATTGGTCCAGCAAGTCAAGCACCTGCGCACCGACTACTTGCTCAGCTTTGCGGCGGGTGCGCTTTTGTGCACTTCGTTTTTGCATCTGCTGCCCGAAGGCTTCGAGTCTGGCCTCGACCCGCACCAGCTCTTCATCACCCTGTTTATTGCTTTGATCGTTTTCTTCTTGCTCAGCAAAGCCGAACTCTACCACCACGGCCACGAGCACGGCCATGGCCTTGACGGTGGCCATACGCACGCACATGGCCATAGCCACGCCCACAGCCACCACAGCAGCGGCGGCCGCTTGACCATCCTCTTGGGCGATGTTGTGCATTGCGTGGGCGACGGCATGTTGATTGCTGCTGCCACCATCAGCAGCCCCGCTTTGGGCGCCATGACGACGCTGGCGATTTTTGCCCACGAAGTGCCGCACCATATGGGCGACTTGGTCGTTTTGCGCGGGAATGCGCAAACATTTAAGCCTGCTATTTTTAAACTCATCATGGCGGGCGCCAGCACCATCGGCGGCGGCGTGCTCGGCTTTGTCTTCTTGCAGCAGCTGGGTGGCCTCATGCCCTATATGTTGGTCGTTGCGGCGGGCAGCTTTATTTATGTGGCGCTGGCCGACTTGATCCCGCAATTGCAAAAACACTTCAGCCTGCGCGATACGGCGCAGCAGCTCGTGGGCCTGGGCCTGGGCGCGGGGCTGGTCTTGCTGGCTACGCTGGGTTTGGGGCACAGCGCTTAAAACTGACCACCCGGACTCGCGCAAAAAAGCACGCCAGAGGCGTGCTTTTTTGCGGTTCAGATGGTTGTTTTTTTTAAGCGCTCAAACTTTGTGCTCTTTTGGCCGCAGCAACCGCAGGGCGGGCGGCTATTTTTTCCCGCCAAGCCGTCAGGTTTTTCAGATGCGACAAATCCATTTTCATCATGCCCGCCCAGCCCGTGACCACAAAGGCATAAATGTCATCGACGCCGTAGTTATTGCCCGTCAGGTACTCGTGCTTGCCCAGCACTTCGTCTAAAAAGGCAATGCGTGCCAGCACGCCCTTGGCAAAGTTGGCTTTTACTTCGGCTGGAGTGGATGGGTTCCAAAGCGGCGAAAAGCCCTTGTGCAATTCGGTTGCGATGATATTGAGCATGGCTTGCTGTTGGTAGCGCTGCAAGCTGCCGCATTTTGAAATCAGGTTTTTAGCAGGCGCCAAGTCGGCAATGTATTGCACCAAAATCGATGATTCAGACAGGGTTGAGCCATCGTCCAAGACCATAAACGGCACATAGCCCAGCGGGTTGATGGCGCGATAGTCGCTGCCGTCAGCTACCAAGGTGTGGGTTTTTAAATCAACTGCAATGGCTTCGTATTGCAGGCCAGCTTCTTCCAGGGCGATGTGCGGCGCTAAAGAGCAAGAGCCGGGTGAGTAATACAGTTTCATCGAAGTCTCCAATGGGGGGTGAGTGGAAAAAAGTGGCGCAGCCCATGCGGCGCTCGCGTTTGGATTCTAGCCCCGGATCAAAAACGCTGCCCGAGCAAGACCGCTGCGCTTTGCCGCAGGAGTGGCTACGCCAGCGTCTTTGACCACACCAAAACTGCGCGCCATCCCACATATGACACACTCTAGTACACATTAAGCCCTTTACTGGCGGTTTCCTTGGCGCTTTGACGCGCCTAATGTAAATAGGGTTCAAAGTATGAGCCGGGTCGTCCATGAGGGCTTGCATATCTAGCAGTCCCGAGTTCTCCAACTCAGCCTCTACTCCCGGCGTCCTTGATCTGACGGGGTTTAAATCAAAAATACTCGTCATTAAGGGAATTTATGTTCAAGAAAAAACTTTTGCCGCTCGCGCTGTTGGCGCTGAGCCCTAGCCTGTTTGCGCAGCAAGCGCCTAACGCTGGCAGCCAGCTGCAGCAGATACCACCAGCGCCTGTGCAGACCAAGGAAATACCCAACATTCGCCTCGAACCCAGCACGGCGCCAGTGTCTGCTGCTTCTGACGCGGTGAAGGTGACGGTCAATAGCTTGCGCATCAGCGGTGCACACATTTACCCCCAAGCCGAGTTGTTGGCGTTGACAGGCTTCAAGCCCGGCAGCGAGTTGACGCTGGGCGAGTTGCGCGGCATGGCTTTGAAAATCACGCAGCATTACCGCGATGCGGGTTATTTTGTGGCGCTGGCTTATTTGCCCGCACAAGAGATCAGCAACGGTGCGGTCACTATTGCGGTGACTGAGGGGCAATACGGCAAGGTCGAAGTGCGCAACCAAAGTCATCTGTCAGACGCGCTCATTAACAGCCAGCTGGATGGCCTCAACACCGGTTATGCGATTGCGATTGCGCCGCTGGAAAGCCGCCTCTTGCTCTTGTCTGATATTCCTGGTGTCAAGGTCAGCTCGACCCTGACACCCGGCGCGGTTGCTGGCACTTCTGATCTGATCGTGGATGTCACGCCCGGTCAGCGCGTGACGGGCAGCATTGATGTGGACAACGCGGGCAATCGCTACACCGGCGAAAACCGTTTGGGTGCGACCGTTAATTTGAACAATGCTGCAGGCTTGGGCGATGTTGCATCCTTGCGAGTGCTGACTACAGGCAAGGGACTGAACTATGCCCGTGGCTCTTACCAGTTGCAACTGGGCAAGGCGACAGTCGGCGCGGCTTACAGCTGGTTGGGTTACGAGTTGGGCAAAGAGTTTGCCAGCTTGCAAGCACACGGCACTGCAAAAGTTGCCAGCGTGTATGGCAGCTACCCGCTGATTCGCTCGCGCAATACCAATCTCTACGCCCAACTGGGCTATGACCACAAAGTCTTTCAAGATGAAGTGGATTCGACCGCGACGGTCACAGACAGAAAAGCCCAAGTGCTGATGGCAACGCTGCGCGGCGACCACCGCGACAGCATAGGTGGCGGCGGCTTGAGCAGTTACGCGCTCACGGGCACGGCGGGGAATATTGATATCGAGACGCCAGCGATGCGCACTTTTGATGCTGCAACTGCGAAAACCCAGGGCCATTACAGCAAAGTGGGTTTCAGTGCGATGCGCTTGCAAAGCGTGACGGACATCGTTTCTTTGTACGCTGGCATCAACGGCCAAGTGGCATCGAAAAACTTGGACAGCTCCGAGAAAATGCAGTTGGGCGGTATAAACGGCGTGCGCGCTTACCCCGAAGGCGAAGCCTATGCAGATGAGGGCTACTTGGCCACGCTGGAAGCACGCGTGCAGTTGTTCAAGTATTCGCAGCGCATGCCGGGTCAGCTGCAGCTCATCGGCTTTGTGGATGGCGGCAGCGTGAAGATCAACAAAAACCCGTGGGCTGCTGGCAATAACCGCCGTAGCCTCAGCGGCGCTGGCGTGGGCTTGAGTTGGTCGAAATACAACGACTATCTGGTGCGCGCCTATTACGCCCGCAAGCTGGGCAGTGGCGCAGCGCTCTCAGCGCCTGATAAAGATGGCCGCTTCTGGATACAAGCTGTCAAATATTTCTAAGGCTGCTGCACGCGGCCTCGCCCGCTGCACGCTTGCTCGATTCCGAATTTTCCCTATTTCCGAAAGTCTTTCATGAACCTTATACACCGCTCTATCTGGAATGACCAGACCGGCACCTTTGTTGCCGTCTCAGAAAATGCCCGCAGCGCGGGCAAAAAAATCTCATCTTGCACGGCTGTTACTGGCGCTAGCGGTAGCTTTCGTTTGCAAACGCTGTCTGTGGCGCTGCTGCTGGCGTGCGCATTGCCCGCTTATGCCAATCCCACGGGCGGCGCAGTTACGGCTGGTAGCGCCAGCATAGCGGGCGGTGCTGGCAATATGACCATCAACCAAACGACGCAGAATGTGGCAATCAACTGGCAAAGCTTTGGCATCAATGCCGGTGAATCGGTGCAGTTTGTGCAGCCAGGCAGCACTTCGGTTGCGCTCAACCGCGTTGTCGGTTCTGACCCTTCCAATATTTTTGGCAGTCTGAGTTCGAACGGCAAGGTCTTTTTGCTCAACCCCAACGGTGTCTTGTTTGGTCAAGGTGCCTCGGTTAATGTGGGCGGACTGGTCGCCTCGACTCTGGCCCTGAGTGATGCGAACTTAATGAGCGGCAACTACACTTTCTCGGGCGCTGGCACTGGCTCGGTTGTGAACCAAGGCACGATCAATGCCGCTGACAGTGGCTTTGTGACCCTGCTGGGCGCGACTGTCAGCAACCAAGGAGTTATTTCGGCACAACTGGGCAGTGTGGCTCTAGCCGCAGGTAATGCAGTCACGCTCGACATCGCAGGCGACAAACTCTTGAATGTGCATGTCACGCAAGGCGCAGTGAATGCGCTGGTCGAGAATGGCGGCATGCTGCGCGCCGATGGCGGCCAAGTGCTGATGACGACACAAACGGCAGCCAGCCTTTTGTCGAACGCGGTCAACAATACCGGCGTGGTGCAGGCGCAAACGCTGCAGAACATCGATGGCACGATCAAATTGCTGGGCGGCATGGACACGGGCACTATGGCGGTTGGTTGGCGGCAAGCTCGATGCCAGCGCGCCTAATGGCGGCAAAGGCGGGTTTATTGAAACCTCAGCCGCGCAGGTGCATGTGGCACCTAGTGTGCAGGTCACCACCGCTGCGGCGAATGGCGCAAGCGGCACTTGGCTGATCGACCCACAAGATTTCGTGATTGGCAGTGCGCCGGGCAACAATATCGACGGCGGCACGCTGTCAAACACACTGGTCACTACCAGTGTCACTATTAACACGGCCACGGGCGCTGGTGCGGCTTTGCCCGGTAACGGTGATATTTTCGTGAACGATGCCGTCAGTTGGACCGCCAGTGGAGCGCCCACGACTTTGAGTTTGATCGCCGTGGGCGATATCAATGTGAACGCGGCGGTGACAGCGACTGAGGGCAATTTTGTCGCCTGTTGCGGGGGGGATGTCAATGTGAACGCCGCCATCACGACGACGCGTGGCAGCGTGCTGCTGGGTGCCGAGCGCAATGTCAATGTGAATGCGCCCATCACCACCACCGATGGCAACATCAGCATCTGCGCGGCGGAGGATATTCAAATAGCCAACGCCATCACGCTGACCAGGGGCAGCACGATTCCTGCCCAAAGCCTAAGCCTGCCTGTGGGCTTGGTCTTGTCTGCCGGCTACGGTGGCACTGGCCCTGGGGTGACGGGCGGCACCGTGGTCTTTGCGCCGGTGGGTTCTACGGCAACGGTGACTGGCGCGGTGGGCACTGCAGTGCCTGTCACCATCAACTACAACCCGTCTTCATACGCCACACCAACGGATTACGCGCCCAGTTTTGTCTTGACCGATGCCACGTTGAGCCAACACATGCTGGTGTTTCCGGATGGCGGCGGCAAAGCCTTTGATGGCACGACCACCACCACCTTCACGGGTTTGAAGGGCGCTCCGGCCAATGTCACTTTGCAGGGCGCTGGCACAGCCAACTTTGACACTGCCGCAGTAGGCGTAGACAAAACCATCACTTTCAGCGGCTTTAGTTTGGGCGGCGCAGACGCTGCGCTCTACGCGCTGCCAGTGTCTTGCTGCGCCCCAGCGGTTTCTAGAACGACGGGGACTATCACGGCAGCTGTGGTGATTCCGCCAGTAATAGTGCCGCCCGTGGTAGTGCCGCCAAGCTTTATGCCGACGGATATGGAGTTGAGCGTAGTGCCTCCCTTGAGCCTGCTGCCGATCAATCTGACGGTTGAAAGACTGCCTGAACCACCGGTGGTACTCGCCTATGCGCAGCCGGTGGTTGAAGAAGTGCCTGAGGTCTATGTGGCACCCCGACATGTACCTAAACAAGATCGCAACTAACCCGCGCACCCAGCCGACTTGCAGCTTAGGTGTTGCGTCGGCGGTAGCGGCCTGGTTGCCGCCCACACACGCTAGCCACAGCGGCTGTGTCAATATGTTGGCGAGCAAATGCGGGACGAGGCTTCAAGTGCTGCAAGGGCTGAGTCTGGGGCTGCTGTTTGGCAGCGTATCCGCTTGGTCGGCAGCAGTGCCATTACACGATGCGGCGCCTTTGCACAGCAATCAAACGGCAGCGCAAGCTGTGGTGGCGCCAGCGGCAAAGCGGGCGCAGTTTGCACAGGAGCTGGCATCGCCCGAAGCGCGCGGCATAGCCGACTGGGTGCTGGATTCGGGTGACAACCACGGCTTGCCCTTTGTCATTGTTGACAAAGCGCAGGCCAAGGTTTTTGTCTTCACACCCGATGGCCACTTGCGCGGCGCGGCCTCTGCTTTGCTGGGCTTGTCGCGGGGTGATGACGCTGTGCCGGGCATAGGCAATCGCAAGCTCTCGACCATACGGCCTGAGGAGCGCACCACGCCCGCAGGCCGCTTTGTGGCATCGCTCGGGCACAATTTGCGTGGCACGGAAATCCTTTGGGTCGATTACGACACCGCCATCTCTTTGCATCGCGTGATTACCAGCAACGCCAAAGAGCGTCGTGCCCAACGCCTACTCAGTCCCTCCTTGCTCGACAAGCGCATCTCTTACGGCTGCATCAATGTACCCGTCAAGTTTTATGAAAAAGTGCTGAGCCCAGCATTCGCCAAGACGAGTGGCATTGTGTATGTCTTGCCTGAAACGCGCCCTGCCCACGAAGTCTTCGGCTCTTATGTGGTGGCGGAACCTGCTGCTGGTGATAGAGAAACCGCAAAATAAAGCCAGCGCACGATGGGGATTTGGCGACCCAATAGCGGTGGCTTGAAGGGGGCAGGAGCGCTAGGAGTTGGACCGCCTAAGGCCCTATTTTTACGACCGCTATAATTTGGCGGTCATTGGGGAGTAGCCTCTCTTTGCATCAAAGAGGCTTGCGTCAACATACTTGACCAAAACAGGTCATGGCGTAAGCGGTTTTCGAGCTTGGCAAGACATTTGACCACCACGCTTCCGATTCAGCCGGGGATGCGTGGTGGTCAATCGTCTGTAAACCGCCGGCCTAGGAATATTGATGGAATCCCTTCTTGTATCGACCGGTGTTGTTGCTCTGGCTGAAATCGGCGACAAAACCCAACTCTTGGCCTTTATTCTGGCCGCCCGTTTCAAAAAACCCCTCCCCATTATTCTGGGCATCTTGGCCGCCACGGTGGTCAATCATGGCCTGGCCGGTGCGCTAGGGGCGTGGATCACGGCCATGGTCAGTCCAGAAGTGCTGCGCTGGGTCTTAGGACTCTCATTTGTGGGCATGGCGATTTGGACCCTGATTCCAGACAAAATCGAAGAAGAGGAAACGCTCATCGCCAAGCGATTCGGCGTTTTTGGTGCGACCTTGATCACCTTCTTTCTCGCCGAGATGGGTGACAAGACGCAAATCGCCACGATTGCGCTAGCCGCCCATTACGCGGCACCGCTGCTGGTAGTCATCGGCACCACACTGGGTATGCTGATTGCCGATGTGCCTGCCGTGCTCGCGGGCGACAAACTGTCCAGCAAGATACCGATGAAGCTCATGCACGCCATTGCGGCCAGCATTTTTGCAATTCTTGGACTGGCGACTTTGTTTGGCGCTGGCGCTCGGCTCGGGTTCTAAAGCTTCAGGCATGGCAAGCATAAAAAAGCCCTGACGAGTCAGGGCTTGGGGTATTTTTTGTGCCCTAAGCGGGGCAGCACCGTATTAAAACGGAATATCGTCGTCGTGGTCTTCAAAATTGTTGGCCGCCGGCGCGCTAGGCGCTGAGGGGCGCGGCGCAGCGGCGGGTGCTGCTGCACGCGGCGCGGCTGGTGGGCGCTGGGCATAGCTGCCGCCATCGCCGCCACCTTCGTTGCCGCCACTGCCACGGCCTTCGCGGCTGCCCAGCAATTGCAGTTCGGTGGCGATGATGTCAACCGTGTTGCGTTCCACGCCCGCTTGGTCGGTGTATTTGCCGTATTTCAAGCGACCCTCTACATACAAAGGAGTGCCTTTTTTGATGTATTCGCCAGCGATTTCAGCCAAGCGTTCGTAGAAGGTGATGCGGTGCCATTGCGTGTCGTCGATCATCTCGCCGCTGCTTTTGTCTTTGCGGCGGCTGGTGGTTGCCAGGCTGACATTGGCCACGGGTTGGCCGCTGGGCATGTAGCGCACTTCAGCATCGCGGCCGCAATTGCCGACGAGTATGACTTTGTTGACGGAGGCCATAAGTATTTCCTTAGTGTAAATAATGTAAGTTCAGCTCGTGCGTGGTGTAACTAATCAGGGCACAGCTGCCAGCATCATAGCGCAGGAAAACGCGGTGTAAAGGCGCTATTTCGAGGCTTTAAATTGCATAGCTGTCGAGGCAGCGCCTACAATGCTTGCAAGCGAATTTAATCAGGAAATACCATGGGCAATAGATTGAGTGCGATTGCAACGCGCACGGGCGACGCGGGGACGACGGGTTTGGGCGACAACACGCGCGTGGCCAAATGCCATGTGCGCATACACAGCTTGGGCGATGTCGATGAACTCAACTCGCACCTAGGGCTGCTGCTGTGCGAAGAGCTGCCGGCCGATGTGCGCGAGCTGCTGGTAACGGTGCAGCACGAGCTGTTTAATTTGGGGGGTGAGTTGTCTATGCCTGGTTACAGCTTGCTGAAAGAAGCCGCGGTGCTACACCTGGATCAAGCGCTGGCACATTACAACGCGGCGCTGCCACCTTTAAAAGAATTTATTTTGCCCGCTGGCAACCGCGCCGCCGCACAAGCGCATGTGTGCCGCACGGTTGCGCGCCGCGCCGAGCGCCAAGTGGTGCAGCTGGGCCAAGCCGAAGAGATCGGCGAAGCGCCGCGCCAATACCTGAATCGCTTGAGCGATTTGCTCTTTGTGCTCGCGCGCGTGCTCAACCGCATGAACGGCGGCGACGATGTCTATTGGAAGAGCGAGCGCCTAGCCCGCAACGAGGCGGAATAAGCGACTAAAAAACCGCAGGCGCTACACTAAGCCCAAGTTAAGCGCTAGCGTCTGCGCCCCGATAAGAACATCTGCCCCATGCTGAAAACCAACATCCTCATCCAAAACAAACTGGGCTTGCACGCGCGCGCTTCGGCCAAGCTGTGCAAGCTGGCGGCGACTTTCCCTTGTGAAGTATTCATGACGCACAAAGAGCGCCGCGTGAACGCCAAGTCCATCATGGGCGTGATGCTGCTGGCCGCGGGCATAGGCCGTACGGTGGAGTTGGAAACAGACGGCGAGCAAGAAGAGCAGGCCATGGCGGCGCTGCGCGAGTTGATAGACAACAAGTTTGGCGAGGGTGAATGAGCCTTGCTGCGGGCTTGTTTTTCAAGTTAAACAGGGTTTTTAGCCCTTGAATGCTGCCTGAGCAGCTCATTTAATAATAGTAATTTAGCAGTCTGTGAGGCTGCTTTTTTCTGGGATGAAGGTTTATGAGCGTTACCGATCTGTTTGATGACCATGAGCACATGAGCCTCACCGAGCGCTCAGCTGCTGCTAGCCGCAGCACTTGGGTCAGCGTAGTGGTGAATGTGTTTTTGGCGACGGCGCAAATGGTGGTCGGTATCGTGGCGCAGTCGCAAGCCTTGATAGCAGACAGCTTGCACTCGCTGTCGGATTTGCTGGCCGATTTTGTCGTGCTGGTGGCAAATAAATTCAGCGGCCAAGACTCAGACGAAGACCACCACTACGGCCATTACCGTTACGAGAATGCGGCTTCGCTCATCATCGGCTGGCTGCTGATTGCCGTCGCGCTCGTCATGTTGTGGGCGGGCTTGCAAAAAATCATCAACCCCGCTGCCATAGCGCCCGTTAAACCGATGGCTTTGTACATCGCCGCGACCGCGCTGGTGACGAAAGAGCTGCTGTTCCGCTATATGTTGCGCGTGGCTAAACGCGTGCGCTCGTCTTTGTTGGTGGCCAATGCGTGGCATGCGCGCTCCGACGCGGCTTCGTCTTTGGTGGTGTTGGTCGGCATTGGCGGCAGTTTATTGGGCTACCCGGTGCTCGACCCGATCGCCGCGCTGGTGGTGGGCTTGTTTGTGTTGCGCATGGGCGGCAAATTCACTTGGGATGCGTTGCACGCGCTGATGGACCGCGCCGCGAATGAGGCCGACAACCAGCAAATCGCCGCGCTGATACGCACCACGCCGCAAGTGCTGGGTTTGCACGATATGCGCACGCGCCATGTGGGCGACATGATCTTGGTCGATGCGCACATCGAGGTCGATGGCAAACTGACGGTGCGCGAAGGTCACGACATTGCCCTAGAGGCCCGCAACCGCGTGCTCGCCACCATGCCCAATGTACTCAATGTGATGACGCATATCGACGCCGTCAATCCCTTTATGGACAGCGACAGCCCGCAGCGCGCCCAAGCCGCAGCGCAAGTGCAAGACATGCCGCTTTAAAGCTGACTTAAGGCTAATTCAAGGCGAATTTGAGATCAATATTGGCACTTTAGGCCGTCAAATCTGCCTGAAAAGCTATCAAATGAATAGTGTTTAGGTGTGAAAAAAGGCGCTCAAGAGCGCCTTTTTGCGTGGATGCGTAAACGCTTATTTGGCGTTGACCAAAGCCACTGTCGTGTCGAGCATGCGGTTAGAGAAACCCCACTCGTTGTCGTACCAGCTGCAGACTTTGACCAAACGGCCTGAGACTTTGGTCAGTGACGAGTCGTACACGCTAGAGGCTGGGTTGTGGTTGAAGTCGACGCTGACCAGCGGCTCGTCGGTGTAGTCGAGTACGCCTTTGAGCGCGCCTTGGCTGGCGGCTTTCAAAATTTGGTTGATTTCTTCAATCGAGGTATCGCGCTTGGCGATGAAAGACAAATCGACGACCGAGACATTGATGGTCGGCACGCGCATCGAGAAGCCGTCGAGCTTGCCATTCAACTCGGGCAAGACCAAACCCACAGCGGCAGCAGCGCCGGTTTTCGTTGGGATCATGCTCATGGTGGCTGAGCGCGCGCGGCGGATGTCTTCGTGGTACACATCTGTCAAACGCTGGTCGTTGGTGTAAGCGTGGATGGTTGTCATCAGGCCGTTTTCGACGCCGATGGCATCGTGCAAAGGCTTGACCAATGGGGCCAAGCAGTTGGTCGTGCAAGAAGCGTTAGAAATCACCGTGTCGCTGGCTTTGAGCACTTGGTGGTTGACACCGTAGACCACGGTCGCGTCCACATCTTTGCCGCCTGGGGCAGAGATGATGACTTTTTTCGCGCCGCCTTCTAAGTGTTTAGAAGCTGCTGCTTTGGTGGTGAAAAAGCCCGTGCATTCCAGCACAACATCCACGCCCATTTCGCCCCATTTGATTTTGCTCGGGTCGCGTTCGGCCACGATTTTGATCTTGTCGCCATTGACCACGATGTAGTCGCCATCAACCGTGACCGTGCCTGGGAAACGGCCGTGGGCGGTGTCATATTGCGTCAAGTGGGCGTTGGTTTTGGCATCGCCCAAGTCGTTGATCGCAACGATTTGGATGTCGTGTTTTTTGCCGCCTTCGTAATGCGCACGCAAGATGTTGCGGCCAATGCGGCCATAGCCGTTGATAGCTACTTTGATGGTCATGGTTTTTCCTCGGGGTTTAAAAAAGCGTAATTGCCTAATTCTAACTGGACTGCAAGCGCGCAAAAGGAGGGCGCCAAGGCCACCGCCGTACAGACGGGGCGTGTGGGCAGTGGCTGAGTGCTTGCTTACTGACGCGGCGGGCTGCTGCTAAAGAAGTGCTCCAGCGCCAGCAGCGCCTCAGGCGTGCCCTGCAAAACCAGCACATCGTGTGCTTGCAGTGGCTGATGGCTAAAGTCGGGTAGGCTCACGCCCGCGCGGCGTACATCCAAGCACTGGGTGCCGAATTTGCTGCAGTCGATATGTTCCAAGTCTTGGCCCAGATAAGGGCTGTTGGCAGCCAGGTCTATCGTGCTCAAATGCTGCGAGTTGCGCTCGCTGGCGGTATCGTCGTCGTAGCCACGGAAGTAGCCGCGCAAGAGTTGGTAGCGCGCAGCGCGTTGCTCTTGCACGATGTCGATGACCTTTTTCAGCGGCATACCCATGATGGCAAGGGCGTGCACGGCCAGCAAAATCGAGCCTTCTATCGCTTCGGGCACAACCTCGGTCGCGCCTGCTGCTTGCAATGCATTCAAGTCGTGGTCGTCTTGCGTGCGCACAATCACGGGCAGCGTGGGGCTGATGCTACGCACGGCGGACAAAACCCGAAAGGCGTTGGCGGTATCAAGATAGGTGATGGTAACGGCGCTGGCGCGGGCAATGCCCGCTGCCACCAGGGTTTGAACGCGCGAGGCATCGCCAAAGACAACCGAGTGACCGGCATTGGTGGCGCGCTGTACGCGGTCGGGGTCAAGATCAAGTGCGACATAAGGAATGTTTTGTTGCTCTAGGATGCGCGCCATGTTTTGCCCGCAACGGCCAAAGCCGCAAATGATCACATGCTCGGCTACAGCGATGGATTTGCGTGCAACCTCGGTCATGGCGATGGATTGCTGCATCCATTCATTGCGCACAAAACGGGCCACGATTTTGTCGGCCCGCATGATGAGGAAAGGCGCGATCAACATCGACACCACCATGCTGGCCAAAATCGGGTTCAAGAGTTGCGGCGCGAGCAAGTGTTTTTCTTTGACGAGCGTGAGCAACACAAAGCCAAACTCGCCCGCTTGCGCCAAATACAAAGCCGTGCGCAGCGACAAACCCGCGTTGCCGCCCAAAACCCGCGCGGCGACAAAGACGACGGCGAGTTTGAGAAACACCGGCAGGGTGATCAGCATCAAGACCAAAGGCCAATGCGCGATGACCAAGCGCCAATCGAGCATCATGCCGACGGTGATAAAAAACAGGCCGAGCAGCACATCGTGGAATGGTTTGATGTCGGTTTCGACTTGGTGGCGATAGGGCGTCTCGGCAATCAACATGCCAGCCATAAAGGCGCCCAGCGCCAGACTCAAACCGGCCAATTGCGTGAGCCAAGCCAGACCCAAAGTGATGAGCAAAATATTGAGGATGAAGAGCTCGCTACTTTTGCGCCGTGCCACCAAGGTGAGCCACCAGCTCATGATTTTTTGGCCGAAGGTCAGTAGCATCGTGATCAAGACCACGGCTTTCAGGCTGGCAACGAGCAAATCCATCAGCAAGCGCTCGGGTGGGCTGCCCAAAGCGGGAATCAAAACCAGCAAGGGCACGACGGCCAAATCTTGGAACAGCAAGACGCCGATGGTGCGCTGGCCGTGTTCGGTTTGCA
>CAZUUN010000035.1:0-13249 GCA_964622735.1 uncultured Burkholderiaceae bacterium
GCCAAATCTTGGAACAGCAAGACGCCGATGGTGCGCTGGCCGTGTTCGGTTTGCAACTCGCCCCGTTCTTTCAGCATTTTGACGACGATGGCGGTGCTGCTCATGGCCAAAGCGCCGCCCAAGGCAAACGCCGCCTGCCAACTGATGGGCCATTGCCGTGGCAGCCAATGCGCCAGCGCCATGCTTGCTAGCATGGCCACTAGCAGCGTCAAGCCCACTTGCGCGGCACCCAGGCCAAACACATGGCGGCGCATGCTGCGCAGCTTGGGCAAGCTGAAGTCCAAGCCGATGACAAACATCAAAAAGACCACGCCAAATTCGGCCAAATAGGCGATGGCGCGCGACTCGCTCCTTTGTGCCAATGACAGCGCATTGGGCCCCACCAGCACGCCCACCGCCAAATAGCCCAAAACGGGCGGCAGCCGCAAGCTGCGGCAGACCACCACGCCCAGCACGGCGGCGAGCAGGTAGAGCAGGATCACGCCCAAGGTCGTCATGTGGCCGATTCTTTTTGCGGTGGTTTGCAGTGCAGGGCCATGGAGCGCAGGAGGGTTGCTGAGTGAAGGGAAAGCAGTATCTTGGTACTATTACTATTATTTTAGTAGCTGATCAGGCAGGATTCACGGCTTAAATGGCTGATTTGGTGTAAAAATCAGGCTTGCAGAGCAGTTTTTATTGCTCGCCATCAGGATTAGTCGCTTCCAGCTCATAGCTGGCCGCCAGCATGGCCAAGCGCGCAATCACGCCATACATGTAAAAACGATTGGGGCTGCTGGTGCCCGATTTTTCGCCCAACTGCGGCAAGATGTTTTTCTCAAAAGCCAAGGGCACAAAACGCGCGCCTGGTGAGTTGAGGTTCTCGTCTACGCCGCGCTCAGCATGGATGCGGTAGAAGCCACCCACGACATAGCGGTCCATCATGTAAACCACCGGTTCGGCGACGGCATCATTCATGCGCTCGTTGGTCATGATGCCTTCTTGGATGATGACTTTGTCCACATTCTGGCCGTCTTTGGCCGAGCTCATTTTGTTGCGCGTCTTGCGGTTCAAAATCTCTAGCTCTTTGACATCGCGCACCGTCATGATGCCCATGCCATAAGTGCCATTGTCGGATTTGACGATGGCAAAGGGTTTTTCGTTGATGCCGTACTCTTTGTACTTTTTGCGCACTTTGGTCAGTAGGGTGTCGACGCTGTTGCGCAGACAGTCCATGCCCTTGCCTTCGGCAAAATCCACTTCGCCGCAACTCTCAAACAGCGGGTTGATGAGCCAAGGATCGACCCCCAAGAGTTTGCCAAAGCGTTTGGCGACATCTTCGTAGGCTTTGAAATGCAGCGATTTTTTGCGCACATGCCAGCCCGCGTGCAGCGGCGGTAACAAGAATTGTTCGTAGAGGTCTTCCAAAATACCCGGCACGCCAGCTGACAAGTCGTTGTTCAGCAGCAGGGTGCAGGGGTCAAAATCTTTCAAGACCAAACGGCCGCCTTTGCGCATGACGGGTTCGAGCGTCACGCTTTGGCCATCGGGCAGGCTGATGGTGGTGTTTTCTTTGATGTCGGGGTTGATCGAGCCGACGCGCACATTCAAACCCGCTGACTGAAAAATACGCACCAATTGTGCGATATTGGCCATGTAGAAGCTGTTGCGCGTGTGGTTCTCGGGGATCAGCATCAAGCCCTTGGCTTCGGGGCAGATTTTTTCTACCGCTGCCATGGCTGCTTGTACCGCCAGCGGCAACATGCTTTCCGTCAAATTGTTCCAGCCACCAGGGAAGAGGTTGGTGTCTACTGGCGCGAGCTTGAAGCCAGCGTTGCGAATATCGACCGAGGTGTAGAAGGGCGGCGTGTGCTCCATCCACTCGAGGCGAAACCAGCGCTCGATGGCGGGCATGGAGTCGAGGATGCGTTGCTCTAGCTCGTTAATCGGGCCAGTGAGTGAGGTTGCGAGATGGGGAACCATAAAAGCCTTTAAAAGGGGGCGGGGTGGTATCGGACGCTACTGCGCCTGATGGGGCAGCTGATGCGATCGCGTACAGCCGCCGAACAAGCGCCAAGATTGTATGATTGGGCTGGAGAAGTTTGTTGGCTAAAAAAAGAGGATGTATATGCTGTGGTTCAAAGCCTTGCACATTGTATTTGTCGCCAGTTGGTTTGCGGGTTTATTTTACTTGCCACGCATATTCGTGAATTTGGCTATGGTGCCTGCCGAATCTGTCGCTGAGCGCGCGCGTTTGTTGCTGATGGCGCGCAAATTGTTGCGCTTTATGCACATCCTAGCTCCCATCGCGCTGATTTTAGGTTTTGTGCTGTGGCTGTATTACGGCATTGGCAAAGGCCCGGGCAATGGCTGGATGCATGCCAAGCTCTTTATCGTCATCTTGTTGGTCGGTTACCACCATGCTTGTATGCGCTTGCTGACAAAAATCGAGGCGGGCCAGATGCGTAGCCATGTTTGGTACCGCTGGTTCAACGAAGTGCCCGTGGTGCTTTTATTGCTCGCGACGATTTTGGTGGTGGTGAAGCCCTTTTAAGCGCCAAGCCGCTGCATAAGGCGCTATGCCCACATCTCTTGCCCCCAGGTATTTGAGTACGGCTGCGCCGCTGGCGCTGGTTTATGCGCTGCTGATTGTGTATGCCTCGCTCTACCCCTTTAGCGAGTGGCGGGCTACGGGTTTGCCGCTGTGGCATTTTTTGAGCGTTTGGCCCCGCTATGTGCAAAAGTTCGATGTCGTTATCAATGTCATCGGTTATTTGCCCTTCGGTTTTTTGGTCAGCGCGGCAGTTTTGCACCACGGGGGCGCGGGGCGTGCGGGCTGGCGCATGTGTTTGGTTTACTTGGGCTGTAGCGCGCTTTCTTTCACGCTCGAGAGCGTGCAGAATTTTTTGCCTGAGCGCATTCCTTCGGTCTTAGACCTCTTGCTCAATAGTCTGGGCGTTGCCTTGGGCGTGCTGTTGGCCGTCTTAGCGCGCCGCCAAAACTGGCTGCGGGCTTGGCAGGCTTGGCGCGCGCGCTGGATGCAGCCCGATACGCGCAATCTGTTCGTGCATTTGAGCTTGTGGCCTTTCGCGCTGTTATTTCCTACCACCGTGCCTTTTGGCTTGGGGCAGTTTTACGAGCGCTTAGAGCAAGCTTTGGTGGATTTGTTGCAGAACACGCCGTTTTTGCGTTTCATCCCTTTTCGCGCGCTCGAGTTCGAGCCTATGTTGCCGGTGATGCAAAGCACCAGCGTGGCGATAGGTTTGCTCTTGCCTTTGTGGAGTTTGGATTTGCTGCTCAAGCGCGGCTGGGTGCGGGTGGGCGTGCATGTCGCAACTGTCGTTTCTGGCCTGCTGGTATTGGCGCTGTCGTTTAGCCTGAGCTATGGCCCTGAAAATGCTTGGGTCTGGTGGACGCCAGCGGTGCGCAATGGCGTTTTGGTCGCCGTATGCGCTGGCATGGTGACGGTGTGGGCGCCCAAGGGCTGGATCGCCATTTTGATTTTGCTGGCCCTGGTGCTGCAAACCTTGCTGCTCAATCATGCCAGCACCGATGTCTATGCCGATTTGGCGGTGCAGCAGTGGGAGCAGGGGCGCTTTGTGCGCTTTTACGGTCTGACGCAATGGCTAGGCTGGATCTGGCCTTATTTGCTGGGCGTCTTTGTCACGCTCTTGCTGCTGCGTCGCAAGCCGCAAACGCGAGAGACCGAGTAAGCCCCTCAGCCCGGGCAGGGTTTACTGTTAATGGGAGCTGACGCGCAGGTCGGTGATATGCCAAACAGGTGGCGCTGCGCGATACAGCACTTCCCAAATCTCGTGGATGGGTTTTTGCTCATCGCTTTCGCTGCTGTCGGTTTGTATGCCGGTGAATTCAAGTTGCACGCGTGCTTGGCCCGCTTGCTCGCTGGCCTCGGCGCGCAGCACACGCACGGTCAAATGCAAAATGCGATTCGTGGCCATGCCCCAATCGCGCAAAATACCGGCTTTCAGCGCTTGCTCCACCTCTTGCCAAATGCTGGGGTCGAGCAAGTTTTGAACCACGCCGGCATCGCCTTGCTCCCACGCTTGGTGCAGGTTTAAAAAATTGCTGCGTGAAATCTCTAGGCACGCGGCAATGTCAAAGTCCGCGGGCAAGCGATCGGCCAGCTGGTCAGGTTGTGCGAATAAGCCAGCAGACTCAGAAGCGTTGTGCGGGGTGTTTTGCATAGGGGTGAGTTTGAGCTCGTCCAAATTTGTCGCGTCCCAAGGGCGAGCGGCGGCATCGTTACCCACCGTGTCAGGGCGGTAGTGTTTGGTCGTGGGTATGTGTTCGGGTGGCGGCGCCGTCTGTAGCGGGACGCTGCCCGCATCCATCACCAAGCCAGGCTTAGCCTGACCACGCATGCGCAGCACGGCAAAAAGAATAGCAGCAACTAAAAGGGCGAGCGTTAACCAAAGCAGCACGCGGTTCTCCTTAGCACTTAATACCCATGTGCAGCGCAACCACGCCAGCACTCATATTGTGAACATCGACATGGCCAAAACCGGCCGTTTGCATCAGCGCTTTGAGCGCGCTTTGATCGGGGTGCATGCGTATGGATTCGGCCAAATACTGGTAGCTGCTGGCATCTTTGGCGATCCACTCGCCGAGTTTGGGCAGCACTTTGAACGAGTACCAGTCGTACAGCTTGCCTAGCGGCGGCGCGACCTTGGAGAATTCGAGCACACACAACTTGCCACCCGGGCGCAGCACGCGGTTCATCTCTTGCAGGGCTTGGTCTTTGTGCGTCATATTGCGCAGGCCAAAAGCGACGCAAACGATGTCGAATTGGTTGTCGGCGAAGGGGAGTTTTTCGGCATCACAAACCAGCGAGGGTGCGACCACGCCCTTGTCGAGCAAGCGGTCGCGGCCCACGGTGAGCATGGCTTGGTTGATGTCGGTGTGCACGACATAGCCTTTAGGGCCAACTTTGCGCGCAAAGGCCAAGCTCATGTCGGCTGTGCCGCCGGCTATGTCTAAAACGCGGTCACCTTCTTTGGCGCCCGATACGGCGAGGGTGTATTGCTTCCACAAACGGTGCATGCCCGCAGACATGAGGTCGTTCATGATGTCGTATTTGCCAGCGACTGAATCAAAAACACCGCGTACATGTGCCGCTTTTTCTTCTTCTGCGACTTTTTTAAAGCCAAAATGGGTTTCACTCATGTGATCTATTATGGCATTGGCGCATCGCGCTGCACACCCGCCGCTTGCAATTGCGCGTCGTATTGTTGCCACAGCGCGGCCTGCTCTTGGCCTAAGCGTTGCAGGTACTCCCAAGTGTATAAACCGCTGCCGTGACCGTCATCAAAGACGATGCGTATGGCGTAGTTGCCCGCGGCTTCGATCGCGCTGATGCCAACCGCGCGTTTGCCCGTTTGCAGCACGGCTTGGCTGGGGCTGTGGCCGCGCACTTCAGCCGAGGGCGAATAAACGCGCAGCAATTCGGCGGGGATTTGGTAATGCTGGCCATCGTCGAAAGCGATCTCTAGATTGCGTGCGACTTGGTGGTAGGTAATAGCGGTGGGGTGCATGTTTTTTACAATCGAATGTGCAGCTTGTCTGACAAGGCTTTGCGCCGCTGAGCTACAAGTTGAAGGCAGAAAAAAACCCGTTGCAAACGGGTTTTTTCATAAACGCTGCGCGAGCAGCTGAATAAAGTACATGTTTGGATGATTTTAATGGCGGAAGGCGCCATCTAAACCGAGTACGGCTTGATCCAAGATACCCGTGCCGATTTTCGGGCCGCTGTGGCGCACCGTCATGCCACCCAAATTAATGGGTGTGCTGCGCAGGTATTGCGCCAACTTGGCTGGCGTGGTGGCTTTGCTGTCTTTGATGGCACGAACCAGCACAGATGCATTGATAAAGGCTTCAAACGACTCGTAGTTGGCGCGGTAAATACCACGCGTTTGTGCCAGCTGTTGGTAGTCGCGTTGCACTTGGCGTTTGCCCGCCCACGGACTTGGGACGATGGTGATAAACAGCGCCCCTGCAGGGTAACCGTTGATTTTTTCAGCATAGTCGGGCCGTGCCAAATGGTTTAGATGAATCAGTGTTGGGGTATAGGCCTTCGCGGTTTTACGGTTGGATTTCCAGTACTGCACCAAATTGCTGGTGGTGGTGATGTCGTCGCTGAGTATCAAGACGGCGGTCACACCCGCGCTTTGCAATTTGCGCGTGATGGTTTCCCAATTGCTGTCGGTGGCAATGTTTTCTTTTGCTGCAATTGTCAGGCCTTTGGGCAAGGCGATGGCGCTCAGTTCAGCATCTGCGCTTTTGCCATAGTAATTGTTTTGTACCAAAACGCCCAAATTTTTCACGCGCATACCGCTGATGGCGTGCAGTGCTTCTTGCAAAGTCTCTTTATTCGATGGACGCACGGGGAAGACATAGTTCGCAGCCGGGTCGCGCATGGCGGCGTCACCGCTCATGGGGCCAATGAGTGGAATTTGGAGGGTTTTGGCGATATTGGCCTGCACCAAGCAATCTTTGGTAGAGCTGCAAGACAACAGGGCAATAGAGCCAGCGGCGTCTTGCAGCAGGGTTTTTTCGTCTGTCGTTTTGCTGTCTATAACTTGCAGGGTGATGGCTGGTAGCGTCGGATTGGCATTGTTGTAATCGTCGATCACAGCCTGCGTCATTAACTCAATTTCATCGCCTTGGCCATTGATGCCGGCGGCATCACCTGGTATCGCCAAGGTTACTTTGAGTTCACTCTGCGCCCAGACTGGGCTTGAGAGTGCTGCGAGGCACAAAACAGGCAAAGCCAGTTTGGCAAATCGGGGGACGGTAAACAAAGTTTTCATGCACGACCTATCTACAAAGAATCAGACTTCAGAGCCGCCACGCAGACTCGAATCAGGTCTGGATTGTAAGCAACGGTTTCATGCTAGCTTATTTTCCCACTGAAAGCGAATTTTTGCCGCCAACAGTGTGCATAGGAGCAGTAGGAAAGCCACAGCCCACAGCGGCCGCTGTCCCCAAGTGCCGGCCCACCACGCAAAAAAGGTGATGCCATCGTTGCCCTGAACCTGTGTTTCTAAAACGCCGCGCTGCGCCCGCGCCAACTCTGCGACGACGCGGCCTTGGCGGTCTATGTGCACGGTCGCGCCCGTATTGGTCGCACGCAGCATGGGGCGATCCAGCTCTAAGCTGCGCATGCGCGAGATGTTGCGGTGCTGCTGCATAGCCGCGCCTTCACCAAACCAAGCCAGATTGCTCATATTCACCAACACGCTGGGCGCGCTTGTGCCTGAGACAAAACGCGCGGCCAACTCTTCGCCAAACAAGTCTTCGTAGCAAATATTCGGCGCCCAGTGCTCGCCCGCCCACGCAAAAGACGCTTGCGCATAGTCGCCGTGCTTGAAGTCGCCCAAGGGTATGTGCAGTAAATCAGTGAACCAGCGAAACAGCGGCGGAATGAATTCGCCAAAGGGCACGAGGTGTTGTTTGAAATAGGCGTAGTGGCTGGCGGCGGGGCTGGGCTTGAGCCCCACTACGGCATTCACATAGCCCTCATCCACATTGCCCAAGGGCATGCCTATCAGTGCTGCTTTGCCGCTTTGCGCATAGTATTGCTGCAAACTCAGCCAATAGCCCTGTGGCAGTTCGTCGGGCAAGAGCGGAATGGCAGTCTCGGGCGTGATCGTCAGGCTGGCGCTGCTGCGCAGCAGCGCCAAGCGGTACCAAAACAAGGCATCGGGTACGCCGCTGCTGACTTCAAACTTTTCGCCTTGCGCAATATTGCCTTGTAAAAGCTGCACCGTTACCGGTGCGCGGCTGGGGCTGACGCCTGCGCCCGATGGCGGCAAGAGGTAAGGCGCGCCGACTAAAGCTAATAGGCAGGCAAGATAAGCCAGCGCCGGAGCGCGCCCAAGGCTGGCAATACAGGTGGTCTGCTCTTGCCGCCTGTGCCAAGCCGCATACAAAAAAACCGCCAAGCTGCAAGCGAGCAAACTAGCCAAAGCACCCACGCCATAAACGCCAACATGGGGCGCAAAAGCCGCCAAAGGCCCGTCAATCTGGGCGTAACCGCTGGCGCCCCACGGAAAACCGGTAAACCAGCTGTTGCGGGCCAACTCTGCCATCAACCAAAATACTATGAAAAAAATAGCTGCTGTGGCAGGTTTGACGGCGTATTTATTCGATAAATGCTTGTAAATAAGACCTGCCAGACCGTAATAAATGCTCAACAGGGCGCACAAGGCCAAGACCGATAAAGCCGCGAGCGGGCTGGCCAAGCCGCCAAAACGGTGCAAAGAAATATAGAGCCACCAAACCGTGCCGCAGAGCCAAGCCAGTGCGAATAAAAAGCCGAGCAAGCCAGCTGCGCGTGCGCTTTTGCTGTGTTGTAGCAGGGTAAACAGACCCGCGGTGGCCGCAATTTGCAGCCACCATAGCGCCGCGCCACTACCAGGCCAGCTGATGGCGCAAGCTTGCAAATAGCCCAGCACAAGGGCGATTAGCACACGGATGAGCAGACCGTGGCTGCGGGCAGCAGGCTGAGGGCTAGTAGACATAGAGCAAGCGCGGGCTGTGAAGATAGGCGCATTGTCGCTGATTCTTTTTCCGCGCAGCACTGGCTGCCAGGCCAGCGCAAATGGCGGTCGCAGTGCTGCAAGTGCTTGATACGCATCGGGCTTAGGCGCTCGCCCCGAAGTCTGTGGATAAGTTTGTGAATAAAACCATGCTGCAGCGCACAAAGCCTTATGCAGCTTGGCTTCTTGCGACTGGTGCGGGTTTTTCTGTAGATTTAAATTTTTATATAAATCAATAGGTTAAAACTTATTTTATGAGCTGCCACAAGACTTGGATGCAAGCGCGAAGCCAAGTTCAGCCCAGAGGCAAAAATGTGCAGAACTTTACGGTGGCTTACAAAGTTGAACAAAACGGGAACAAATGCGCCTCAAGTAAGCGTCCACTAGCAACATAAAAGCATTGCTGGCGAAGATCGCCGACCACAGGTCGTCAGCAACAGATTTTTTGGCGCAATTTAGCGCATATTCGTCAGGCTTTTTTTAGGAAAACCACCTAAGCACCTGATTTGTAAAGCGCTTGCAACATACCCCAAGAAACTGTGGATAAGATTGTGGGTAAGTTCTGCGTGGGCGGCTTAGAGCCAATGAAATCAAGGCTTTCTGCACTCTGCACGATTAATGAGCAGCATTTTAAATCTATATAAATCAATGGTTTAGGCGTATTTTTATTTGATAGCGGCAAGCGCTGATTCCACGCGTGTTTCACCGCAGAGGCAGAGCAGCATTTGTGCATAAGTAGAATCATGGAGGCTGACGAAGCGTTGTTCTGTCTGCTGCCACTGCTATCAAAATGGGGTTTTGCTGCTGCGGCTGCGCTTCGAGCCTGCATGCGACAATGCAGCACCGTTTATGCCCATGCCGCTCCATCTTTTATCCATCGTTGTCGCTATGCCCGCGCATAGCCAGCTCGCGCAAGTGCTCACTTACGCGCACGATGCGGTTTTACCCGCGGGCAGCTTGGTGCGCGTGCCTTTTGGTAAGCGCGAGGTGCTCGGTATTGTCTGGTCAGACGAAGCGCCCGAGCCGAGCGCGGCCACGGTACCTGAGAAAATCAAAGCCATCGGCGCGGTGCTGCCCGACTTGGAGCCATTGTCAGCCACTTGGCGCGCTTTGGTCAGTTTTGCCGCGCGCTATTACCAGCGCAGTTTGGGCGAGGTCGCGCTGGCCGCGCTGCCGCCGCAGTTGCGCGATTGGAGCCAAGCGCAACTGGCGCGCAAATTACGCAGCCTAGCGAAAAAGCAGCAAGCCGCCGCGCCAGATGAGCTTGCCGCCGCCAGCTCGCCCTTGACGCTGAATGCTGAGCAGCAGCAAGCGCTAGCGGCTATGGGCCAGGCGCAGCTACCGGTTTTGTTGTTTGGCGCCACGGGCAGCGGCAAGACCGAGGTTTATATGCAAGCCGTGTCGCAGTTGCTGCAAGCCCAGCCGACGGCGCAGGCTTTGATCTTGGTGCCTGAGATCAATTTAACGCCGCAGTTAGAGAGCGTTTTGCGCCAGCGCTTTGCGCATTGGGGCGCGCAGGCCTTGGTCAGCATGCACAGCGGCATGACGCTGGCCGAGCGCTCCAATGCTTGGCTGGCGGCACACAGCGGCCAAGCGCGCATCGTGCTGGGCACGCGCTTGTCGGTGTTCGCCAGTTTTGTCGATTTGCGCATGATCGTGGTCGATGAGGAGCACGATGCCAGCTACAAAGCCCAAGACGGCGCGCGCCACTCGGCGCGTGATTTGGCGGTTTATCGGGCGCAACTCGAAACGCGCCGTTTGCAGCAAACTGAGGCCGCATCGGCGACTTGTTTATGCGTCTTGGGTTCGGCTACGCCTTCCCTCGAATCGTGGCAAGCAGCCGCGCAAGGCCGCTATCTGCGTTTGAATTTGCAAGAACGCATCGGCCAGGGGCGCTTGGCGCGCATCAAACTGGTGGATATGCGTTTGCAGCCACGCGGCACCATCGTCGCGCCCAGTTTGGTCGCCGCCATCGCCGAGCGGGCTGCGCGCGGCGAGCAGTCGCTCTTATTGCTCAATCGCCGTGGTTACGCGCCCGTGCTCAGTTGCGGCGCTTGCGAGTGGAAAAGCGCCTGCCCGCATTGCAGCGCCTTTCGCGTTTTTCACAAAGTAGACCGCAGCCTGCGCTGCCACCACTGCGGCTTTAGCGAGCGCGTGCCGCGTGCTTGCCCCGAGTGTGGCAATGTCGATATCGCCCCTTTAGGGCGCGGTACCGAGCAGCTCGAAGAAGAAATCAGCCGTTTATTAGCCGACACCTTGCGCGCCGACGGCCAGCCCGTGCGCATAGCGCGCATGGATGCCGACAGCACCAAAGGCAAAGACGGCCTGCAACAGCATTTGGCCGATATGCACAGCGGCGCGGTCGATGTCTTGGTCGGCACACAAATGGTCGCCAAGGGGCACGACTTTCGGCGCATCACCTTGGTGGCGGCTATTAACCCCGATGGCGGGCTATTCTCCAGCGATTTTCGTGCGCCCGAGCGCCTGTGCGCCTTGCTCATGCAAGCGGCGGGCCGCGCGGGGCGTGATGCGGCTTTAAGCGCCTCCGCGCAAATGTGGGTGCAAACCCAGCACACCGAGCATCCGCTTTATCACTACCTCGCCAAGCACGACTGGGCCGGCTTTGCCCAATCGCAACTGCAAGAGCGCGAGGCGGCGGCCATGCCGCCCTTTGGTTTTCAGGCGCTGCTGCGGGCCGAGGCCAAAACGCAAGAAACCGCCCAAGCCTTTCTGCAAGCCGCTGGTGACTTGGCCGCTGGCATGGCTGAAAATGTGGGCATCACGCTCTATTCGCCCGTGCCCATGCCCATGCAGCGCATCGCCAATGTCGAGCGGGCGCAATTGCTGCTGGAGTGCGAGAGCCGCATCGCCTTGCAGCGTTTCTTAAGCGCTTGGCGGGCGCAGTTTGGCGGCATAGGCGTCAAGGGCGTGATCCGCTGGGCTTTAGATGTTGATCCTGCCAGTGTTTAGTGCTGGCTTGGCGCTATTAATTAAATAGCTTCTCAGGCAGGTTTGACGGCTTAAAATGCCGATTTTTATCTGAAAAATCTCTTTTTAAGTGTTCCTGAAGGCTATCCGCATGACGAAGGCCGCAGCAACACTTACAGCGGCGATAATTTAGCCATGCCCCAATCTCTCCCGCTCACTGTTTTACGGCTCGACAGCCGCGCCGCTGACTTTCAAACCCAATTGCGCCAGCGCTTGCATTGGTCCGCGGCGCAAGACGATGACATCGAAGAGCGCGTACGCAGCATCTTGGCCGATGTGCAAACGCGCGGCGATGCCGCCGTGCTCGAATACACCGCGCGTTTTGATGGTCTGAACGCCAGCAGCATGCAAGCGCTCGAATTAGCGCCGAGCGAATTACTGCAAGCCTATGAGGGCCTGCCCAGCACCCAGCGCGAAGCGCTGCGCCTAGCCGCCACCCGTGTGCGCAGCTACCACGAGGCGCAGAAAAAAGCCGGTGGCGAGAGCTGGAGCTACCGCGATGAGGCTGGCACCCTGCTGGGGCAAAAAGTCACGCCGCTCGACCGCGTGGGCATTTATGTGCCCGGCGGCAAAGCCGCTTACCCGTCCAGCGTTTTGATGAACGCCATTCCCGCGCATGTAGCGGGTGTGGGCGAGATCATCATGGTCGTGCCCACCCCGCAAGGTGTGAAAAACCAGATGGTGCTGGCGGCGGCCCACATTGCGGGCGTTAGCCGCGTCTTCACCGTCGGCGGCGCGCAGGCAGTGGCCGCTTTGGCCTACGGCACGGCGACGATTCCTAAGGTGGACAAAATCACCGGCCCCGGCAACGCTTATGTCGCCGCCGCTAAACGCCGCGTGTTTGGCACGGTCGGCATAGACATGATTGCAGGCCCGAGCGAGATTTTGGTCATCGCCGATGGCAGCACACCGCCCGATTGGGTGGCGATGGATTTGTTCAGCCAAGCCGAACACGACGAAATGGCGCAAAGCATCTTGCTCAGCCCCGACGCGGCTTATTTGCAGGCGGTGCAAGACAGCATCACGACACTGCTACCGACTATGCCGCGCCGCGCCACCATCGAAAAATCATTGCGCGATCGCGGTTTCTTTGTGCACACGCGTGACATGCGCGAGGCCTGCGAGATCTCGAACCAAATCGCCCCTGAGCACTTAGAAATATCCAGCGCGCGCCCCGAAGAATGGGAGCCGGACATTAAACACGCAGGCGCGATTTTTATGGGCGCTTACACCAGCGAGAGCTTGGGCGACTATTGCGCCGGCCCCAACCATGTGCTGCCCACCAGCTCGACCGCGCGTTTTTCTTCACCGCTGGGTGTTTACGACTTCCAAAAACGCTCCAGCATTATTCAAGTGAGCGAAGCGGGCGCGCAAAGCTTGGGGCTGATTGCGGCTGAATTGGCTTGGGGCGAGGGCTTGTCGGCGCATGCGCGCGCGGCTGAATTGCGTATGCAGCCTGTACCACCTGCGCGCCAACATGGCTGAAAATAACGACCTGCGCCTCAGTCCGTTGGCCGAAGCCCTGCGCTGTTTGGGGCTGGGCTTGCGCGGCAGTTTGTTGCTGCGCGCCGCCGCTTACTCTTTGGGCGTGTGGTTGCTGTCGGTCTTGTTGTGGGTCGTGGTGTTCTTTTTTGCGTGGGACGCCGTGGCGCCGCATTTGGCGCCCGCCGCGTGGCCGTTCTGGCTACAAATGCTGTGGCGATTTTTAGCCGGGGCGGTGCTGTTTG
>CAZUUN010000036.1:0-11355 GCA_964622735.1 uncultured Burkholderiaceae bacterium
ACTTCAATGTTGTCTAGGCCGGCGTGGGCGCGCAGCAAGTGGTGACGCACCAACAAACTGACCTCGCCCACAATGTGCAAGGGCGAGTTTAAAAATAAGTCGAGCGAGCGGGTGACGGGGCCTTCGGTCGAGTTCTCCACCGCAACAACGCCGTATTGCGTACCACCTGCAGCGGTAGCGTGAAAGACTTCGTCGAAATTGTTGCAATAAGTCAGCGCGACGCTGGAGCCAAAAAACTCAAGAGCGGCTTGCTCGGTAAAAGTGCCCGCAGGCCCCAGCACCGCCACGCGCTGCGGCGCTTCTAGGCTGCGGCAAGCGGACATGATCTCGCGCCAGATGTGGCTGATGTTCTCGCGCTCTAGCGGCCCACGGTTGTGCGCTTGCAAGTTGGCAATGACTTCGGCTTCGCGCTCGGGACGATAGACCGCCGAGCCCTCTTGCGCTTTGATCAGGCCGACCTCGTGCGCCAAATTTGCCCGTGCATTGAGTAGGCTGAGCAATTGTTGGTCAAGGGCATCGATTTCGACGCGCAAGGTGGCTAAGGTTTTGGTCATTGCGTATAGGAGTTGGAGTAGAAGCGGAGGTTTAGGTTTAGCTGCGCGCTTCGAAGGTTTGCATGTAGTGCACCAGTTTCTCGACGCCAGCCAGGGGCATGGCGTTGTAGATGCTGGCGCGCATGCCGCCGACCATTTTGTGACCCTTCAGATTCAGCAAACCCGCCTCTTGTGCACCTTGGAGGAAGGCGTTGTTGCGGCTTTCGTCGCGCAAGAAAAAAGGCACATTCATGCGCGAGCGACAGTTTTTGTCGACGGCGTTGTAATACAACTGCGAGTTGTCGATGCAACCGTAGAGCAACTGCGCTTTGGCGATGTTTTGTTGCTCCATCGCCGCCACACCGCCTTGTGCTTTGAGCCATTCAAAAACCAAACCGGCAATATAGATGGCGTAGGTTGGCGGCGTGTTGAACATGGAGTCGTTTTTGGCGGCAATGGCGTAGTCAAAAACGCTGGGGGTGAGCGCTTGCGCGCGACCCAATAAATCCTCGCGCACCACGATGATGGTGACCCCGGCCGCGCCGATGTTTTTTTGTGCACCGCCAAAGGCCAAGCCCACGCGCTGCCAGTCTATAGGGCGGCTCAGGACATGCGAAGAAAAATCAATAACCAGCTCTGAGCGGCAGCCTAGCTGTTGCAAATCGGGCAAGTCATGAAACTCGACGCCATGCACGGTCTCATTGCTGCAAATGTGGGTGTAAGCGCCATCCTTGAGCTGCCAAGTGCTAGCCGCTGGGATACTGGTATAGGGCGCAGCTTGCGCGGCGATGTGCGCGGCGCAGTATTTGCGCGCTTCTTGCTCGCTTTGTTCCGACCAAGTACCTGTCAGCACGAAGTTGGCCGCATCGCTAGGCGCCGCCAAATTCATCGGGATGAAAGCGTTGTGCGCTTTCGCCCCGCCCTGCAAAAAGAGGATTTTGAAGTTCTCAGGGATAGCCAGCAACTCGCGGAAATCAGCCAAGGTTTTCGCGTAAATGCCCATGAAGTCGGCACCGCGATGGCTCATCTCCATCACGCCGGTGCCGGTGTGGTTCCAGTCGAGCATTTCGCGGGCGGCTTGTTGCAAAACTGCCTCGGGCAAAGTCGCAGGCCCAGGGGCAAAGTTGTAGGGACGGGTCATAAACGCAAACTCAAACTAAAGGTGCTTATTCGGTGACGCCGTTTTGGTCGTCGGCTTTGCTCGTGTCGGGCGCGTCCGTCGCTTCTTCTTCGCCGTTTTCAGCATCGTTTTCAACAATGCGCTGCAGGCCACTGAGTTTGGCGCCATCGTCAAGGCCGATCAGCGTCACGCCTTGCGTGGCACGACCAAGCTCGCGAATTTCTGAAACGCGGGTGCGAACCAGCACGCCAGTGTCGGTGATGAGCATGATTTCGTCTTCGGCGCGCACCAGCGTTGCGGCGACGACCTTGCCGTTGCGCTCAGACTGCTGAATCGCGATCATGCCTTTGGTACCACGGCCATGGCGGGTGTACTCGACGATCGAGGTGCGTTTGCCGAAGCCGTTTTGGGTGGCGGTCAGCACGCTTTGTGTTTCGTCTTCGGCCACCAGCATGGCGATCACGCTTTGGCCTTCTTCCAGCATCATGCCGCGCACGCCACGCGCTTGGCGGCCAACGGCGCGGACATCGTTCTCGTCAAAGCGCACGGCTTTGCCACCATCGCTAAAGAGCATGACATCGTGTTTGCCATCGGTGACGGCAGCGCCCACCAAGAAGTCGCCCTCGTCCAAATCGACAGCGATGATGCCGTTTTTGCGCGGGTTGGAGAAGTCTGACAGCGGTGTTTTCTTGACCGTGCCCATGCTCGTGCCCATAAACACATAATGCGTTTCGGGGAAGACGCGCATAGAGCCGGTGAGGGCCAAGACGACATTGATTTTTTCACCATCCGCCAGCGGGAACATGTTCACGATCGGACGGCCGCGCGAGCCACGGCTGCCAGCGGGCACTTCCCAGACTTTGAGCCAGTACATGCGCCCACGGTTGCTAAAGCACAGCAGCCAATCGTGGGTGTTGGCGATAAAGAGCTGGTCGACCCAATCGTCTTCTTTGTTGGCGGTGGCCTGTTTGCCACGGCCGCCGCGTTTTTGGGCGCGGTACTCGCCCAGGGGCTGGCTCTTGATATAGCCCGAATGGCTCAGCGTGACCACCATGTCTTGCGGCGTGATCAAGTCTTCGGTCGACATGTCTTGCGCATTGTGTTCGATCTCGCTGCGGCGCGCGCCGAGTTTGCCTTGGCCAAATTCGAGTTTGACAGCGGTGATTTCGTCTTTGATGATGGTAGAGACGCGGGCGGGTTTGGCCAAAATGTCGAGGTAGTCCTCGATCTCGGCCATGACTTCTTTGTATTCAAGAATGATTTTGTCTTGCTCAAGGCCCGTCAAGCGTTGCAGACGCATTTGCAAAATCTCGGCCGTTTGCGCATCCGATAGGCGGTAGAGCCCGTCTTTTTGCAGGCCAAAATCGTGCTCCAAACCCAGCGGGCGATAGTCGTCAGCGCTGATCAAGTCGCCATCTTCACGCGCACGCGTGAGCATGTCGCGCACCAAAGAGCTGTCCCAGGTGCGGCGCATCAACTCGGCCTTGGCAACGGGTGGTGTGGGTGCATTGCGAATGATGGCGATGAACTCGTCAATATTCGCCAGCGCTACCGCCAAACCTTCTAGCAAATGCCCGCGGTCACGCGCTTTGCGCAGATTGAAGATCGTTCTGCGGGTGACGACCTCGCGGCGGTGTTGCAAGAATACTGTGATCAAGTCGCGCAGGTTGCACAACTTGGGTTGGCCGTTGATCAGCGCCACCATATTCATGCCGAAGGTGTCTTGTAGCTGCGTTTGCTTGTACAAATTGTTTAGCACCACCTCTGGCACTTCGCCGCGCTTGAGCTCGATCACCACGCGCATACCGGATTTGTCAGACTCGTCTTGAATGTGGCTGATGCCGTCGATTTTTTTACTCGTAACCAGCTCGGCAATGCGTTCGATCAGGGTTTTTTTATTCACCTGATAAGGCAGTTCATCAATGATGATGGACTGGCGTTGACCCCTGTCGATGTCTTCAAAGTGGCAGCGCCCACGCATGATGACTCGGCCACGGCCGGTGCGGTAGCCATCGCGCACGCCAGATAGGCCATAAATAATACCGCCCGTAGGAAAGTCGGGCGCGGGGATAAATTCGATCAGCTCGTCGATGCTGGCGTCGGGTTTGTCCAGCATGAATAAACAAGCGTCCACCACCTCGTTCAAATTATGTGGCGGAATGTTGGTGGCCATACCAACGGCAATGCCGGACGAGCCATTAACTAATAAATTTGGAAAGCGCGTGGGCATGACCAGCGGTTCGCGCTCTGAGCCGTCGTAGTTGGGGCCAAAGTCGACGGTTTCCTTGTCCAAATCCGCCAGCATTTCGTGCGCGATTTTGGACAGGCGGATTTCCGTATACCGCATGGCGGCTGCGCCATCGCCATCGACCGAGCCGAAGTTACCCTGGCCATCCACCAACATATGGCGCAGGCTAAAAGGCTGGGCCATGCGAACAATGGTGTCATACACCGCGATGTCGCCGTGCGGGTGGTATTTACCAATCACATCGCCGACGATACGCGCCGATTTTTTATACGGGCGGTTGTAATCGTTGTTCAGCTCGTGCATGGCAAAAAGCACGCGCCGATGCACAGGCTTGAGGCCGTCGCGCGCGTCAGGCAAAGCCCGACCGACAATGACGCTCATGGCATAGTCTAAATAGGAGCGGCGCATCTCCTCTTCTAGGCTAATCGGCAAAGTTTCTTTGGCAAATTGGGTCATGTCGATACGGTCTCTAACTAACAGGTGGAATACAGGGCCCGCCTGGGACTTTAATCAGCCATTTTATCTGTCTGAATCGTCTCTAACCCATTTTGCCGAATGTAGCGGGCTAGCAACACTTAAAACAAATACGCTGAAATGCGGCTTAGGCTGACAAGTAAACTAAGACCGGAGTGTGGCAGAATGCTGTCTACGGGTTATCCACAACTCGATTAACCGCACAGCTTGCACCGTAGGCTGGAGTTCCAATTACGAGGATGAGAACATGACTAAATTGAATAAAATCACAGTATTGTTGGCTTCTGTAGCCTTCGCCGGTGCCGTTTTCGCTGCACCTTCAACCAACGCCAGCGACAACTGGGTTTCTGGCCACGGCAACGTGCAAGTTAAAGACTCTTCTGGCGACTGCTGGCGCAACAGCGTTTGGACGCCTGCTACAGCTGCTGCTGGTTGTGGCGCTGTTGTTGCTCAAGCTAAAGAAGCCGAAGCAGTTGTTGCTCCAGCTGAAGTCAAACCAGTTGTTAACGCACAGAAAGTCACTTTGGCTGCTGATGCTTATTTCGACTACGACAAATCAGTTGTTAAAGCCGAAGGCAAAGCTAAATTGAACGACTTGGCTGCCAAAATTGCTAACCTGAACCTCGAAACTCTGGTTGCTACTGGCCACACAGACAGCCGTGGTACTGACAAATACAACCAAGCTTTGTCTCTGCGCCGTGCGAACGCCGTTAAAGCCTACTTGGTTTCTAAAGGCATCGCTGCTGACCGCATCTTGGTCGAAGGCAAAGGCGAGAGCGAATTGGCTGTTAGCCCAGAGAAAACTGCTGCTGACTACGCTGCTAACCGCCGCGTAATCATCGAAGTAGTTGGTACTGCTAAATAAGACTGCAGATTACTGATTCATCAGTAATTGCTTAAAACCCGCCGCAAGGCGGGTTTTTTTATGTCTGCAGTATCATTTTTAAAGTCAAATAGGCATTTTAGCCCGTCAAACCTGCCTGAGCAGCTATTGATAGTGCAGCATAATAGATGGATATTCTCACTATACTGCTGCTTGATTCAACTCCCTCGCTTGCCAATGCCATGAACCGCTCACAAACCGAAATTGACAAATTCTCCGAATTGGCCCACCAGTGGTGGGATGAAGCGGGTAGTTTGCGCACCTTGCACCAGCTCAACCCCGTGCGCTTAGGCTGGATCGAGCGCGCTTGCGGTGGCTTGGCCGACAAAACGGTACTCGACATCGGTTGCGGCGGCGGCATTTTGGCCGAAAGCATGGCAAAAAAAGCGGCGGCGCAAGTCTTGGGTAGCGATTTGGCTGAAAAATCCATCAAAGTTGCCAAGCTGCATGCTTTAGAAGCGGGCCTGCAGAATCTGAAATACGAAGCCATCAGCGCTGAAGACTTGGCTGCTGCGCGGCCAGCGAGTTTTGATGTCGTCACCTGCATGGAAATGCTCGAGCATGTACCCGACCCAGCCGCTATCGTGCGCGCGGCGAGCGAATTGGTGCGCCCTGGCGGCATTGTCGTGTTCTCGACCATCAATCGCAATGCCAAAGCTTGGCTCATGGCCATCGTTGGCGCGGAATATGTGTTGAATCTGGTGCCGCGCGGCACGCACGAATACGCCAAACTCATCAAGCCCAGTGAACTGGCCGCTTGGTGCCGACAAAACGGCCTGCAATTGCAGCAAAGCAGCGGGGTGGAGTACCAGCCGCTGACGCGCCGCATGTATCTCTCGACCAATACGGATGTGAACTACATGATGGCATTTGAAAAAAAAGCGCCCGTGCAAAATGGAGCGGGGCATGGCTAGAGCAAAACCGCCTGCTATTTTTTTTGACCTCGACGGCACTTTGATCGACTCGGCCCCTGACTTGGGCGGGGCTGCCGAACAAATGCTGGCCGCGCGCGGCTTGCCGACCAAGGGTTTAGATGCTTATCGTTTGGTGGCGAGCGCGGGCGCGCGCGGTATTTTGAAAGTGGCTTTTGATGTTGAGCCCAGCGCGGCGCACTACGAGGATTTGCGGCTCGAATTTTTAGCCAATTACGAGCGCTGCATGGCCGACAACACCTACGCCTTTGCCGGCGTGGCCGAGTTGCTGCAAGGGCTGCAAGAGCGCGGCATTGCCTGGGGCATCATCACCAACAAATCCATCCATTTGACGCGTTTGTTAGTGCAGCGCATGCCGATCTTGCAGGGTGCGGTGGTTGTGGTGGGTGGCGACAGCGCGGCTTATGCCAAACCGCATGCTGCACCCATGCTGCTCGCGGGGCAACAGGCGGGCGTGGATATGCGCGCCTGCTGGTATGTGGGTGACGACAAGCGCGACATCGATGCCGCTCGCGCGGCCAATATGGCCTGCGCCATCGCGGCCCGCTGGGGCTATGTGGCCGCGCCCGAGGTGGCGAGCTGGCAAGCCGATATCGAGCTCGATCAGCCGCTCGATTTGCTGGCGCAGCTGTAAAGCCCTGCGCACACGCCGACATGCGCAAAGACCTACAATAAATTTCGACTAATTTTTTTTGATGCGGAGTTTCAGCCTCGTATGCAAGCCGTCAAGATGTACACCACTGGCCTATGCCCTTATTGCATACGCGCCAAAATGCTTTTGAAATCCAAAGGGGTGGCGAAGATTGAAGAAATCCGCATTGACCAGCTGCCCGATGCCCGCAGCACCATGATGGAGCTGACGGGGCGTCGTACCGTGCCACAAATTTTTATTGGCAGCACGCATGTGGGTGGGTTTGACGATCTTTACGCGCTCGATCAACAGGGCGGTTTGATGCCCTTGCTCGGCGCTTAAACCCAAGGTGCATCGCATCTGATTTGCCTCTGTGCGTAAGGCTTTTGGGTCTGAGTGCGCGTAGCGGCAAGTGCGCTAGAAATATCGCGCATAATGACCGCTTTACTGTTTTACAAACCGCAAAGAGACAATATGGCAGACGAAGTAGCAAACAACAGCGAAGCAATCTTTCAAATTCAGCGCATGTACCTCAAAGACATGTCGCTCGAGCAACCTAATTCACCGCAAATTTTGCTCGAAGCTGAAGGCCCGACCGTTGATATCAACATCGGCATCGAACAAGCCCAAATTGGTGAAGCAACCTATGAAGTCTGTGTGACTGGCACGGTTACCGCCAAAGTGCAGGATAAAGTCTTGTTCTTGGTCGAGTGCAAACAAGGCGGCATTTTTGAAGTGCGCAATTTCCCCGCTGACCAACTCAGCTCTATCCTGGGCATCAACTGCCCACAAATGATTTACCCCTATGTGCGCGCACACATCTCCGACATCATCACCCGCGCTGGCTTCCCGCCGGTGTTGCTGAATGAAATCAACTTCCAAGCCATTTACCAAGCGCAGCTTGAGCAAGCGGCTCAAAACACGCAGCAATAAGTCGACCTTTCTAGCGTCCGCATTTTGCTCTATGGCCTGCACTGTTTGGGACGACCGGCGTGCAGGTTTTTTCATGAGCAGGGCAGAGCCCTAGCGGCAGCCTAACTGGAAAAAATGAAGCGCGGTTTCTACACCATCATGTCGGCGCAGTTCTTCTCGTCGCTGGCGGATAACGCGCTGTTTGTGGCGGCGGTTGAGTTGCTGCGCCAGAACCGGGCGCCCGACTGGCAGGGCGCGGCGCTGGTGCCCATCTTTGCGCTGTTTTATGTGCTGCTCGCGCCGCTGGTCGGGGCCGTGGCCGACGCGCTGCCCAAAGGGCGCGTCATGTTTTTCAGCAATATGCTCAAGGTCGTGGGCTGCAGCATGATGCTGTTTGGCACTCCGCCCTTGCTCGCCTATGCCGTGGTGGGCTTGGGCGCAGCCGCTTACTCGCCCGCGAAATATGGCATCTTGACCGAGCTTTTACCGCCCTCGCAACTGGTCAAAGCCAATGGCTGGATTGAGGGGCTGACGATTGCCTCTATCTTGCTGGGCGTTTTGCTTGGCGGTCTTTTGATCGGCGATCGTTTCACTGACTTTGTGTTCTCGCACAATCTGCCTTGGGACCGCATGTCCATTCACTTTGGCGCCGATGCTGCGATTGCGGTTTTGATCGTGGTCTACCTGCTGGCGGCGGTGTTTAATCTGCACATTCCCAGCACGGGCGTGGCCATGCGACCCATCCAAAAAGACATGGTGCACGACTTTGTGGATTGCAATAAGCGCTTGTGGCAAGACCGCTTGGGGCAAATCACCCTCGCCACCACCACCTTGTTTTGGGGCGTGAGTGGCAATTTGAAATTCATCGTACTGGCCTGGGCTGGGCTGGTGCTGGGTTTTGGTACGGCACAGGCGACCTCGCTTTTGGGCGTGGTGGCTATAGGCACGGCGGCGGGCGCAACTTGGGCCTCGTTCAAGGCGCGCTTGGACGAAGCCGAGAAGGTCATCCCGCTGGGCATCGCCTTGGGGCTTTTGGTCATCGTCATGAATGCGATTTATTGGGTGCCGCAAACGCCGCTGCAAATTTGGGCTTGGCAGATTGACCTGCGCGTTGCTGTTGCGGCAGTTTTCCTTTTGATTCTGGGCGGCGTGGGCGGCTATTTGGTCGTGCCCATGAATGCCCTGTTGCAGCACCGCGGCCACAACCTCATGGGCGCTGGGCGCTCGATTGCGGTACAAAACTTTAACGAGCAGCTCTGCATCTTGGTATTGGGCGGCTTGTATGTGGGCATGGAGTGGGGCGGCCTCAACTCCATCACCGCGATCATTATTTTTGGCGTGGCGGTAGTCGCCGTCATGCTCTATATTGCCCGCTGGTATGCGCGCAATATGCGCCTGCACACGGCAGAAATGCAAACCCTTTTGGCCTTGGCCCGCGACTCGCACTGAACAAAACTATGACCGATATTCTGAAACAAATCATTGTCACTAAACATGAAGAAGTGGCGCAAGCGCTGACAAAAACGCCGCTGGCCGCCATGCGAGCCGATGCCGAGAGCCGTGTTTTAACGCGCGACTTCGTTGGCTTTATTCGGCAAAAACACGCAGCGGGCCAAGCGGCAGTGATTGCGGAGATCAAAAAAGCCTCGCCCAGCAAAGGCGTGATCCGCGAGGACTTTGAGCCTGCCGACATCGCCCAAAGCTATGCCGAGCATGGTGCGGCTTGCTTGTCCGTGCTCACTGACAAAACCTACTTTCAGGGCAGCAACGATTATTTGAAGCAAGCGCGCGCCAGCTGCCACCTGCCCGTTTTGCGCAAAGACTTTATGGTCGATGCCTACCAAATCTACGAAGCGCGCGCCATGGGCGCCGATTGCGTGTTGCTGATCGCCGCCTGCTTAGACGACGCGCAAATGCGCGACATGGAAGCGCAAGCGCTGGCACTGGGCATGGCGGTTTTGGTCGAAGTGCACGATGCGCCCGAGATGGAGCGCGCGCTGAAATTAAAAACGCCGCTGATCGGCGTGAACAACCGCAATCTGCATACTTTTGAAGTTGACATCAACACCTGCATCAACTTGCGCAAAGCCGTGGGCAGCGATCGCATCATCGTTGCCGAGAGCGGCATCAGCACGCCCGACGATGTGGCGCGCCTGCGCGATGCCGATGTGCAAACCTTCTTGGTCGGCGAGGCGTTTATGCGCGCCGCTGATCCGGGCAAGGCTTTGAAAGAGCTCTTTCCCTATCAGCAGCAGTAACACTATCAAAACAGAAGCTGCTCAGGCAGCTTTGACGGCTTAAAGCAACGATTTGACTATAAAAAATGCGTATGAAACTGGTTTTAGCCTCTAACAATGCTGGCAAGCTGCATGAACTGCAGGCCATGTTTGCGGGCTTGCCGCTAGAGCTGATTGCCCAAAGCGAATTGCAAGTGACGGAGGCGGACGAGCCCTTTCACACTTTTGTAGAAAACGCCTTGGTCAAAGCGCGCCACGCTGCGCAAGTAACGGGCTTGCCCGCACTGGCTGACGATGCGGGCTTGTGCATCGACGCTTGGGGCGGCCAGCCAGGGGTGGATACCGCCAACTTTTGCAGCAAAAAATACGGCCTGCCCAAAAGCAATGAAAACAATGTGACTGCCATTTTGCAAGCCATGCAGGGCGAGACCGAGCGCGGCGCGGCCATGGTCAGCACGCTGGTGGCATTGCGCAGCAGCGATGACCCCGAGCCGCTGATTGCAGTGGGCCGCGTACGCGGCGTTTTAACGCAAGCGCGCAGCGGCGAACAGGGCTTTGGGCTAGACCCTATTTTTTATCTGCCTGAACTGGGCCGCACTTTTGCGCAGCTGAGCGAGGCCGAGAAAAACGGCATCAGCCACCGCGGCCGCTCGGCGCAACTCATGCGCAGTTTGATACAAGAGCATTGGTTGTGAGCAAACCAGCCCGCCGATTTTTGCCAGCGAGCGCAGCCGCATGACGACCAAAGACGCGATGTACTACTTGCGCCCCGGCACGCTCATGCTGCCCGCGCTGCCGCCTTTGTCGCTCTACATCCACCTGCCTTGGTGTTTGAAGAAGTGCCCCTACTGCGACTTCAACTCGCACGAGTTGCAGGGCGGCGGTGGGCGCCAACCCGATGCGGCTTTGCAAACGCGCTATATCGACGCGCTCATCCGTGAGGCCGAGCAAGCCTTGCCGCTGGTCTGGGGGCGCAGCGTGCACAGTATTTTTATGGGCGGCGGCACACCGTCGCTGTTTGAGCCGGTGCAAATCGAGCGCCTGATAGCCGCGCTGCGCGCCCGCTTTCAACTGGTGGCTGATTGTGAAATCACGCTCGAAGCCAACCCTGGCACTTTTGAGCAAGACCGCTTTGTCGCCTTTCGCGCCGCAGGCGTTACGCGCTTGTCTATCGGTGTGCAAAGCTTTGACGATGCGAAGTTAAGCGCCTTGGGGCGCGTCCACAATGGCGCACAAGCGCGCGCCGCAATTGCCGAGGCCGCGCGCAGCTTCGACACCTTCAACATCGATTTGATGTACGCCCTGCCGGGGCAAACGCTGCCCGATTTAGAGCGCGACTTGGCCGAGGCGCTCAGCTTTGCGCCGCCGCATTTGTCCATCTACCA
>CAZUUN010000036.1:11455-13220 GCA_964622735.1 uncultured Burkholderiaceae bacterium
TGCAGCGTTATGAGGTGTCAGCCTTTGCGCAGAGCGGCCACCACTGCCAGCACAATTTGAACTACTGGCAGTTTGGCGATTATTTGGGGCTGGGCGCGGGCGCACATGGCAAGCTGAGCTTTCCGCACCGCATCGTGCGGCGCGTGGGCTTTCGCAACCCCAACGAATACTTGGCGCATGCCGACAAAGGCGAATTCGTGGCGCAAGAGCACGAAATTGCGCGCCAAGATTTGCCGTTTGAATACATGCTCAACGCCCTGCGCTTGACGCAAGGCTTTACGCCGCAAGAGTTCGGCGAGCGCACGGGTCTGCCGCTGGGCAGCATCGAAGCGGCGCTGACCATAGCCGAGCAAAAAGGCCTGTTGCAGCGCGAGCTAAGCCGCTTAGCGCCCACCACCTTGGGCATGGATTTTTTAAGTGATTTGCAAGCCCTTTTTCTGCCTGAACCATGATCACGCTCTACGGCATACCCAATTGCGACACGGTGAAAAAAGCCCGTGTCTGGCTGACCGAAAACGGCCACGCCTATCAATTCCATGATTTCAAAAAACAAGGCGTGCCCGAAGCCGCGCTGGACGCTTGGCTGGCCGCGCTAGGCTGGGAAAAAGTGCTGAACAAACAAGGCACAACTTGGAAAAAGTTGCCCGATGAAGTAAAGGCCAGCGTAGTGGATGCCGCCAGCGCCAAGGCTGTACTGCTGGCTAATAGCAGTTGCATCAAGCGGCCTGTGATTGATTGGGATGATGGTCGCTTGACGCTGGGTTACACGCCGCAGGTTTGGGGCTGAACAGAATACGAGAAGTGCTATGCCATTCCCTGACAAGCTCGGCACGATTGCATGCCCTTGTGTTATCGCGGGCTCCAAACCCATTCTTTTTGCCTCGCGCGCGGGTGGCGATTGGCAAATGTATTGCCATTGGAAAAATCACGACTTCAAGGATGCTGCGGTTTTAAACACTTTATCCGTAGTGCACATTCGGCAGCTGCTTGCCCGTGACAGTCGCTTAGGCGAGTTGGCTGACTTGCCGGTTGATATGAGCGCAGAAAGAAGCGCTATCGATGCCGCTTGGCAGCGCTTTGAAGACAAAGACGATTAAGTCCATTGTGTGTTTCTGTGGGTGCCATGCCCTATGCCGCGACCATTTAATGCGCTTGGCGATCGCTTCAGTCTTACTGCGCTTCTAAAAAATGAGCTGCTCAGGCAGCTTTGGCGGCCTAAAAGGCCAATAAGCACCTAAAAAAACCTTTCTTGGGTCCATCGACGCGTGCCCCTATTGGGGTCGCACAGTGCTAAGCGCTTGTCACGCGCCTGTCATGCGCAGCTTCTATTCTGAAGGAGGCGTCAGAAACAAAGTTCTGATTTTCTTATCTTCTTTTGTAGAAAGCTCTTGAATGAAACGCAATGCACAGCAACCGTCTTTGGTTTTGACTTGTTCAGCTTTGGCGCTGAGCGCACTGATAGTCGCCTGTGGCGGTGGTTCAGACGCGGCGCCACCGATGCCCACGCCAACTATGACACCCACGCCACCGCGCGTCAGCGTCATCACCCCTGAAAAAGCCGAGCTGCAGCTGAGTAGCGCGCAAATGGTGCCTTACACAGGCACTAATGCAGAAGTTGCTGCTGCACACCCGCAAGGCTTTAGTTTGGCAGTCGGTTCTGGCCTTGCTTATATCGGCAAGGATACGGACGGTGGCTATTTGTTCTGGGGGATTACCGATCGCGGCCCGAATGCAGATTCGCCTGACTTTTTGGGCGCGGATGGGC
>CAZUUN010000037.1:0-12987 GCA_964622735.1 uncultured Burkholderiaceae bacterium
TGGCGCGGCAAGTCGGTGGGCGATATTTTGCAAATGGAAGTGGACGAGGCGCTGGACTTTTTTGTCAATATGCCCACTATTAGCCATGCACTGAAGCTGCTGCAAGATGTGGGTTTGGGCTATTTAGAGTTAGGTCAAGCCTCACCGACGCTGAGCGGTGGTGAAGCGCAGCGTTTAAAACTGGTGACGGAACTGGCTAAAGTGCGCGACGATGTGACGCGCCGTGGTCAAAAAGTGCCACACACTTTGTATGTGCTGGACGAGCCCACAGTCGGTTTGCACATGGCCGATGTGCAAAAAATCATCGCCGTGCTGCACCGCCTAGTGGCTGCGGGGCATAGCGTGGTGGTGGTGGAGCATGATTTGGATTTGATCGCCAAAGCCGATTGGGTCATCGACATGGGCCCAGAAGGCGGGGCTGGGGGCGGGCGTTTGGTGGCTCAGGGCGCACCGGCCTACCTCGCGCAGCAGCCCAGCCACACCGGTAGGGCGCTGGCCGGGCATGGGCAAGGGGTTTGAAGTATGCGCAGCCTCAAGCTAAATTCAAAGCTGCGCCGACTTAAGGCAAAAAGCGCGAGCTTCTGGGCGTTCGCGCCGTTTTCCGTACTTGCATGAAGGAATCTGATGTTCACTGGTCACTTCACCGATATTCCGCAAGCCATTCAACTGGCTCTGGCGCCTGTGTTTTTGCTTACCGGCATCGCCGGTTTGCTCAATATCATGACAGGGCGCTTGGCGCGCATCATCGACCGTGGGCGCAAGCTGGTCGAGCAGCCCTTGCCTGAGCAGCTGATGGGCCCCGAGCAGTTGCAGCGCGAGCTGCAAATCCTCGAATACCGCCGCACCGTGGCCAGCCACGCCATCACCGCCTGCACTTTGTCGGCTTTATTGGTGTGTTTGGTGGTGATGACTTTGTTTTTAGAAGGCCTGTTGCAACTGAATATGCAGTGGTTGGTGGGCTTGCTGTTTGTGGGCGCGACCCTCAGCCTATTGGTTGGCCTGAGCTTTTATCTGCGTGAGGTGTATTTGGCCACCAACACCATACGCATTTCGCGCTAAGCCCTTGTCACTAGGGCGCGCCATGCGCCGATGCCTATTTTTTTGCATGATGGGCACACAGTCTGCCGTGAAAAGGGGAATTGAAGCGCGGGCGCTTTAGTCCCCACAGACGACCGACAGGGCAGGCGACTCAGCCATAATTGGCACTGTTTACATGCTCTTAAATGTAAGGAAGAAAAACATGGGACTTCAAGGTAAAGCGGCCATCGTTGGTGCCGCCCAATACAAGCCGGAAAAATACAGCACCGCGCCGCAAATGTTCCACCTCGAACAAGTGGCTGATCTGACTACGCAAGCGCTCGAAGACGCGGGTATGAGTTTGAAAGATGTCGACGGTTTGGTGGTTTCTGGCGCCTACTTTCATGAGGCCAGCAGCTTTGTACCCGCCATGTGCGGCGAGTACCTAGGCATTCCGCTGAACTTTGCCGAGGCCATCGACTTGGGTGGTGCAAGCAATGTCGGCTCCATCTGGCGTGCCGCTATGGCGATTGAAATGGGTATGTGCGACACCGTGGTGTGCGTCATGCCTGCGCGCATGGCACCAATGAGCCAGCACGACAACCACGCGCTAGAGGTTTTGAAAGCTTCGCGCTTTGGCGGCCACTCTACGCGCTTTGGCGCGCCCGAAGCGGAGATGGACTTGCCTTACGGCCACATGGCACAAAACACGGGTTACGCCATGATCGCCCAGCGTTATGCGGCGCAATACGGTTATGACGCCGCTGCTTTGGCCCGCATCTGCGTGGATCAGCGCACGAATGCTTGCGCCAACCCAGAAGCACTGTTCTACGGCAGCCCCATCACGGTGGACGATGTTTTGAACAGCCGCATGGTGGCTGATCCGTTGCGCATGTTGGAAATCGTGATGCCAGTTGCTGGCGGCGCTGCCGTCATCGTCACGCGTGACTCTATCGCCAAGGCGACCAAACACCGCCCGGTGAGCGTGGTGGGTTGCGGTGAATATGTGCAAAGCAAATCACCGACTTATGCCAAAGACATGCTGCAAACGCCGATAGGCCCAGCCAGCCGCCGCGCCTTCCAAATGGCGGGCTTGAAGCCGGCAGATATGCACATGGCGCAAATCTACGATTGCTACACCATCACTGTGTTGCTCTCACTCGAAGACGCTGGCTTTTGCGAAAAAGGCAAGGGTATGCAGTTCTTGAAAGACCATGACTTCACCTTCAACGGTGACTTCCCGATGAATACCCACGGCGGTCAGCTCTCATTCGGTCAATCGGCCAATGCGGGCGGTATGAGCCAAGTGATTGAAGCCATGCACCAAATCCAAGGTCGGGCGGGCGAACGACAGTTGAAAAAGCACGACTTGGCCTATGTGTCAGGTACGGGTGGCGTGATGAGTGAGCAAGGTGCGCTCATCTTGAAAGGAGCTTAAGAATGACAGCTTGGAACAAACCTCTGCCTTACCCCACGGCTATCAGCAAACCGTATTGGGATGGCCTGAAAGAGCACAAAATCAGAATTCAATTTTGCCCCGACAGTGGCGAATGGATTTTTTACCCACGCACGCACTGCCCAGTTTCAGGCAGCCGCAATTTAGAGTGGCGTGAAGTCTCGGGCGAAGCCGAGCTCTACACCTATACAACCGCGCGCATCCCGACCATGCCCGAGTTCACTGACGAGATGCCGCAGCAACTCGCCGTCATCAAGCTCAAAGAAGGCCCGCATATCAATACCAATTTGATAGGCATTGATCCTGGCGATATCAAAATTGGCATGAAGTTGCGCCCGGTTTTTGACGAGCGCCCAGGAGAGCAAACGATTTTGCGCTTTACCAGCGTGGGCAGCGCCCAGCCGAGCGTTATTAAGGCTGAAGCGCCTGCAGTAGCTGAAGCTGCGGCCTCCACCGCACCAGCGATTGAGAAACGCAAAGTCAGCAGCAAAAGCCTAGAGCAAATGCAAAGCTTGGTGAGCGAAGAGTGGACGGATTGGTCGAATACCTTTGCCGTTACACAAGAGGTCATCAACGACTTTGCCAAGCTGTCTGGCGACAACTACTGGATCCACACTGACCCTGAAAAGTGCAAGGTCATGAGCCCCTTTGGTGTGCCGATTGCACAAGGCAATTTGACCTTGGTGCTGATCAGCCAATTGCAAATTCCTATGGCTTGGGAAGCAGTGGACTTTACCAATATGGTGAACTACGGCTCCAGCAGCTTGCGTTTTATGCAACCCGTGCCAGCGGGTAGCAAAATCCATGCACGCAGCCGCGTCAAGTCTGTGGTGCAGGCCAAAGCTGGCATCATGCTGACGATGGAAATCGCCACGCATGTGCTGAATATGGACAAGCCATCGGTGCTGAACGAAATGGTGATTTTGTATATGTAAGCTGGGTTTGCGCACTGCCAAGTGGTGCGCGTGCTCAAAAACAAAGCCGCAAGCCTGAGGGTTTGCGGCTTTTTTTTGCGTTTTGTTAGACTCGGATAAGTGCTTGGCTCTTTTTCAAGCAGCCGACTACTCTATGCCTTTCAATTACTCCAGAAAATTAGCGGGCAAAACCCGCAGCCAGTCGGCTGACAAGCAGTTGGGCTTGGTGCTGTGTTTTGTGGCCGGCGCGACGAATGCGGGCGGCTTTTTGGCCGTGCAGCAATACACCTCGCATATGACTGGCATCGTCTCCTCCATGGCCGATCACTTGGCTTTGGGCGCCTACACCTTGGCGCTGGCGGGCTTGGGCGCCTTGCTTTCTTTTATATTGGGCGCGGCATGCACAGCCATCATGGTGAATTACTCGCGGCGGCGCAATCTACACAGCGCCTATGCCTTGCCTTTAGTGCTTGAGGCGGCTTTGTTGTTGTGCTTTGGTTTGTTAGGTGCGCAGCTGGCAGCAGTTCACGGCATCTTTGTCTCGGTCACGGTGATGCTGCTGTGCTTCATCATGGGGCTGCAAAACGCTTTGATCACCAAGCTCTCGCATGCTGAGATTCGCACCACCCACATCACGGGTGTCGTGACAGATATCGGCATAGAACTAGGCAAGATGCTGTATTGGAATCGTGCCCAAACGCCGCAGTTGGCGCAGGTGCAGGGCGATAAACCCAGGCTGCAGCTCTTGAGTGCTTTGCTCTTTTCTTTTTTGTTGGGTGGCGTTCTGGGCGCTTTAGGCTTTAAACACTTGGGCTATGTGGCGACCGTGCCGCTGGCTTTGAGCTTGATGGGTTTGGTAGTGGTGCCCGTGTTCGATGATGTGAAAGCATATTTTTATAGATAATATGCTTCTAATGCCTATCAAACCTGCCTTAGCAGCTATTGAATCAGTAGTGTTTAGCGCGATTTCTAATCGTTCAAGCAAGCAAAAAGGCCTTCAGATGAAGGCCTTATTTGTTGATGTGCAAAAGCAGCAGCGTTTTATTTGCTGACGGCGCCTGTGCGTTGTTTGCTCTGTGCCGTCACCCATTTGCTGGCGAAAGCGGGAAAGTCGCTCATGCGGCGGGCCAAATCAGCACCCACGGGCGTGATCATATAGCCGTCGCTCGAATGCACGATAAAACCGTGCTCGCGCATTTCTTTTAAACGGGTGTTCAGTGTATTGGGGGTGATGCCACCCACACTGTCTTGCAGCAGGCGGAAAGTCTGTGCGTGGCCGTCGCGCAGAGCCCATAGGACGCGCATTGCGTAGCGGCATTCCAGCGTTGCCAGCAGATGAGCCATAGCATTGTCTTTATTACTCATGCGTTTTCTCTTTAGGTGTGAATACTAAGAATAAGTGAGGCCAGCGTGCTCATAGACAGTACACGCTACGCCTGTATGCTAGCAATTCTATAGCTCTAAGGCAATATGCCTAGCAGCTAGCACCTAGTTTGTGCTGACGCTATCATTTTGCGTTGTATCTACGCGACGCGCACCGTTGAAGCGCGATTGCCAGTAGCTCACATCCATGTTCTCGATGCGCACCACGCCGCCGCTGCGAGGGGCGTGAATGAACTGGTTGTTGCCGATATAAATGCCAACATGGCTGAAAGCGCGTTGCATGGTGTTGAAAAACACCAAGTCACCAGGTTGCAGCTCTTCTCTCGCTATCGTTTTGGTCGCCGCTGCTTGATCGGCAGCACGGCGCGGCAAAATTTTCCCCAAGGTGCGCTGATACACCGTGCGAACCAAGCCGCTGCAATCGACGCCGCCATCTTGCTCGCCGTTGCCGCCAAAACGGTAGGGCATACCCAAAAAGCCCATGGAACTGTTGACCAAGCCCGTGGCGCCATCGCCGAGCAAAGCGCCAGCATTGCTCAATTTGGCAATCAGGCCTTTGTCAGCCATGAATTCACCCAAAGAGTCGGCTTTGGCATCTGGCTGCGGAGCTGTAGCCAGCAAGGCTGCGATTTCGTCTTTGGGTTCGCTGAATGCGCTGCTGCTGATAGCGAGCAGGGCACTCAAAGCGATTGCTTTGAAAATTTGCATGGGCGAAGTGTAGGGAGACCGTTCTAATAAGTCAAGTGAAGTGGTTGCTATAACGCCATGATTTTTATAGGCTAGAAGAAACCCTAGGTAGGCTTTTCAGAATTAAATATGACGGCAAAGTGATAAATCGCATCAGCGCACAATGCCACGCTTGGCGTCGACCTGGCTTAAAAATTCGCTCATCAAGCTCACATCCGCATGGCTGGCACCGTTGGTGTTGAGTGCTTGGATTTGTTCGAGTGCTTGCGCCAAGCCGAGCTCGCTGCGGTAAAGCAGCTTGTGCATTTGCTTGACTCGGCTGATGGCCTCGGCATCAAAGCCCCGGCGGCGCAAGCCTTCAAAGTTCATGCTGCGCGCGGCGGCTGGCTGGCCTTGCGCCATGACAAAGGGCGGCACATCGGCAAACAACAAAGCGCACATGGCCGTCATGGCGTGTGCGCCGATGCGCACAAATTGGTGCACAACGGTAAAGCCGCCCAAGATCACCCAGTCATCGACCACGACATGACCCGCTAACTGCGAGTTGTTGGCAAAAATGGTGTGGCTGCCAACTTGGCAGTCATGCGCCAAATGAACATAAGCCATGATCCAATTGTCATCGCCAATTTTCGTCACAGCGCCGCCAGTGGGCGAACCGATGTTGAAAGTGCAGAACTCGCGGATGGTGTTGTTGTTGCCGATGATGAGCTCACAAGGTTCACCCGCATATTTTTTGTCTTGTGGAATAGCGCCCAGCGAGTTGAATTGAAAAATCCGGTTGTTCTCGCCTATGGTTGTGTGCCCCTCGATCACGCAATGCGCACCAACGCTGCTGCCCGCACCGATGCGTACATGCTCGCCAATGACGGAATAAGGGCCAACGCGCACACTGCTATCGAGTTGCGCGCCCGGCGCAATGATGGCGCTGGGGTGTATCAGGGCTTCGGAAGTACTCATGCGGGTCGAGACTGCTGTGCGTTTAACGGATTTTTTTCATGGTGCACATCAAGTCGGCTTCGGCCGCGATTTCTGTGCCTACCAAAGCTTTGGCTTTGAATTTGTAAATGCCAGCCTTCGAGCGATCGAGTTTGACTTCGAGGGTGAGCTGGTCGCCGGGTTCAACTGGGCGCTTGAAACGCGCACCATCAATACCGGCGAAATAGTAAACAGTGTCGGCATCGGGTGTTACGCCCAGGGTATTGAAAGTCAGCAAAGCGGCAGCTTGTGCCAACGCTTCGAGTATCAACACGCCTGGCATGACGGGATGATGCGGGAAGTGGCCGAGAAAAAAAGGCTCATTGATTGAGACATTTTTCAGCGCACGAATACTCACGCCTTTCTCAATTTCCAAAACCCGATCCACCAAGAGAATAGGGTAGCGATGCGGCAGATGCTGGAGGATTTGGTGGATATCCATCGTTTTCAAAGAGTTTTCCATACTATACTTTTGTGAGCTGTTCAGGCAGGTTTCACCTGCAACAATCGCATTATTAATGCTTTTTTTCTAGCGCGCGCACGCGCTCGCGCAGGGCATAGAGCTGTTTGAGTGTAACGGCATTTTTTTCCCAATTGGCATTCTCGTCCAAGGGGAAAATGCCGCTGTAGTTGCCGGCCTTGCGTATGCTGCGGGTGACCACGCTGGCTGCAGAAATATGCACTTTGTCTGCCAACTCTAAATGGCCCAAAACCACGGCGCCGCCGCCTATGGTGCAATGCGCCCCGATTTTGGCGCTGCCAGCTACGCCCACGCAGCCTGCCAAGGCGCTGTGCTGACCGATGTGCACGTTGTGGCCAATTTGAATCAGGTTATCGAGCTTGACGCCGTCTTCAATCACCGTGTCGCCCAAAGCGCCGCGGTCGATGCAGGTATTCGCGCCGATTTCGACATCGTCACCAATGATCACGCGGCCTAGTTGTTCGATTTTCTCCCAGCGGCCCTCATGCAGCGCAAAGCCAAAGCCATCGGCACCTAAAACCACGCCGCTGTGCAAAACGCCACGCGCGCCGATTTGGCAGTCGCGCCCGACCGTGATGCGGCTGGCCAGTTGGGTTTGCGCGCCGATGCGGGCGCCAGCCTCGATCACGCACAAGGGGCCAATGCGCGCGCTGGCATCGATCTGTGCGCTGGGGTGTATCACGCTGCTGGGGTGAATGCGCGGCTCATCCGTATGCAGGCTTTGCTGCTGGCGCCACCATTGGCTCAGGCGAGCGTAGTAGAGGTAGGCGTCGGGGGTGATGATTCTGTTAAAGCTAGCCAGAGCAGTTTCATCCTTCAAACTGCTACTGACGATGAGGCAACTGGCTTGGCAGCTGCTTAACTGCTGCACAAACTGCGGCCGTGCAATAAAGCTGATGCTGCCTGCGGGGGCGCTCTCTAGCGGTGCAATCGCGCTGATGGCAATGGCAGAGGGCAGCGCGCCGCTCGGCGCAGTGAAGCTGCCGCCTAAAGCGTCGAGCAGGTGTTGAATGCTGGTAGTAAACATCAAGAAGAAAGCCAGCTTGCGCTGGCTTTGACTTTAGTGTGGGCGCTTATTTGGCGGCGTTCAGGCCTTTGATGACTTGGTCGGTGATGTCATATTTAGGATTGAAGTAAACCGCTTCTTGCAAAATCAAATCGTATTTGCCAGTGTCAGCGAGTTGCTTGATGACTTTCATCGATTTGTCTTGCACGGCTTGCAATTCTTCGCTGCGACGGCTACCCAAATCATCTTGGAATTCGCGACGTTTGCGTTGGAACTCGCGGTCTTGCTCACCGAGCTGCTTTTCACGGGTATTTCTTGTGGCTTCGGCCATGGTCGGCAGTTCTTTTTGGAATTTTTCCACAGCGTCTTTTAAGCTGGCACCGTCTTTGGCCAAATCCTTTTCGCGTTTCGAGAACTCTGCTTCCAAACGAACAGTGGCCGTTTTGGCTGGCGCTGACTCACGCAAGATGCGCTCGGTATCGACTACACCGACTTTGAACTCTTGTGCCTGCGCACTCAAAGCGAGTAAACCAAAACCAGCGGCAAGAAGCAGAGAGCGGATAGTTTGTGACATAGGAAAATACCAATCAAAAAGAAGATTAAAACGCGGTGCCAATTTGGAATTGCAATTTCTGGATTTTATCCCCAGCTTTGGGGTTTAGTGGTCGCCCGAAAGAAACCCTTAATGGGCCAACGGGAGAGACCCAGCTCAAACCCACGCCAGCCGATTGGCGCAGCTCTTGGGTTTTGAAGGTCAGGAAGCGGTCATCAAAGACATTGCCAATATCGTAGAAGCCAAACAAGCGCAAAGTGCGGTCATTGCCAGCGCCAGGGAAGGGCGTTTGTAATTCGACATTGGCGATGATTTTTTTCGAGCCACCCGTGTAAGACCCCGTGTTATCGATAGGGCCTAAGCTGCCTTGTTCAAATCCACGAACCGAGCCTAAGCCGCCAGCGTAAAAATTCTTAAACACCGGGAAAGTGCGGTTCGAGAAACCTTTGCCCAAACCGAACTCGCCATTCAAGGCAACGGTGAATTGTTTATTCAGCGGAATGTATTGTTGGTATTGGTATTCAGCGCGCATATAGCGGGCATCACCGAACAGCGACAGGTCACCGCTGACGCGTTGCAATACGCCCGAACTTGGTGCAATAGCGCTGTCGCGGTTGTCGCGGCTCCAGCCTATGGTGAGCGGGAAAGCATCGCTTTTCGCGCCAAAGTTGGCGACATAGTCAACATAGGCTTGCGGCATATTCGTGCCCGCAATAATTTTAGTCTGCTCGTAACCGGCACCAAAATAGACCGTGTCGACCTCAGTAAAAGGTACGCCAAAGCGAATCGAACCGCCCAAGGTGTTGATGCGGTAGTCGTTGTTGGAAATATCGTAAGGTTTGGAATTGCGGTAATACACATCCAGCGTACGCGAGACGCCGTTGTCGGTGAAGTAGGGGTCAGTGGTGGTGAAGGCGATTTGACGGTTGAACTTGCTGGTGTTGACATCAACCGCAACATAATTGCCTGAGCCAAAGGCATTTTCTTGGCGCACGCCCAGCATGAGTGAGAGTTTGTCACCGCTAGAAAAACCAGCGCCCAAGTTGAAATTGCCAGTGGGCTTTTCCGCGACAGAAATATTCACATCCACTTGGTCTTGCGTGCCCGGCACCTCGCTGGTGTCGACATTCACTTCTTTGAAAAAGCCCAAGCGATCCACGCGATCGCGTGAAAGGCCGATTTTGTCGCTGCTGTACCAGCTGGATTCGTACTGGCGGAACTCGCGGCGGATGACCTCATCACGCGTGCGCGTGTTGCCCGCCACATTGATTTTGCGCACATAGGCGCGGCGGCCTGGGTCGCCATAAATGGTGAAGGCAACCAAACCCTTTTCGCGGTCTATGGTGGGGCGCACTTCCACTTGCGAGAAAGCGTAGCCAAAATTACCAAAGTAATCGCTGAAAGCTTTGTCGGTGCTGGCGATGTCTTCGGCTTTGTAGGCTTGGCCGGGCTTGATGGTGACGAAGGTTTTGAACTCTTCTTCTTTTTCTAAGAAGTTGCCATCCAATTTGACATCAGAAACAATGAAGCGCTTTCCTTCGTCGATATTGAGGGTGATGCCCACGCCTTGCTTGTCGGGCGTCAACGCGACTTGGGTTGAGACGATTTTGAACTCGAGGTAGCCCTGGTTCAGGTAGAACGAGCGCAGCGCCTCTATGTCGGCGTTGACTTTTGCTTGCGAATAGCGATCGCTCTTGGTGTACCAAGACAGCCAGCCGCCGGTATCGCTTTCAAAAAGGTTTTTCAGTGTTTTTTCTGAAAAGTCTTTGTTGCCGACGATGTGAATATCGCGAATTTTGGCGGTTCCGCCTTCATTCACCGTAAAGGTAATGCCCACACGATTGCGTGCAACGGGGGTGACAGTGGTGACCACATGCGCGCCGTACAGACTGCGGCCTATGTATTGCCGTTTTAATTCTTGCTCGGCGCGATCAACGAGTGCTTGGTCATACGGGCGGCCATCGGTCAGCCCGACATCGCGCAGTGCTTTGCGCAAATTGTCTTTGTCAAACTCTTTGACGCCGACGAAATCAACCGTGGCGATATTGGGGCGTTCGGCCACGATGACGACAAGGGTGTCGCCTTGGACATCGAGTCGTACATCTTTAAACAGGCCCAAGCCGAAAATATTGCGAATCGCGACCGCGCCTTTTTCGTTGGTGTAGTTGTCGCCCACGCGAAAAGGCAGCGAGGCAAAGATGGTGCCAGGCTCAACGCGCTGCAAACCCTCAATGCGTATGTCTTTGAGCTCAAATGGGTCAGCCGCCCAAGCCAAGCCCATGGCCACGCTAAGGACAGCAGCCGCACAAGCATTGCGCGCGAAGCGGAATTGGTCTCTGTTTTTCATAGTTCTGAAGGTTAATGCTGCCAGCTATTCTATCGGCTTTTATCGCTGCTCTTAATGAGCGCTTGCTCATTAAAAAATAGCGCATTGACTTGTGGGAAATAGCGTTGCAGGTCATTCCAGTGCGCTACCAACATCAGGCCTATGATCATGACAAAGCCCAAGCGTTGTAAGAGTTCGAAAGTGCTTTCGCTAACGGTTTTGCCCGTGAGCATTTCCCAAGCGTAATGCACCAAATAGCCGCCATCGAGTGCAGGCAAAGGAATAGGCAAAAGGTTGAGCACGCCCAAACTGACACTCAGCACGGCCAAAAAACCGATAAAGGCGATCGGCCCGAAGCTTGCCGATTTGCCTGCCATATCAGCAATGGTGAAGCTGCCACTCAAATTCTTGGTCGAAGACTGACCGGTTGCCATGCGCCAAAGCATTTTGATGGTCAGAATCGAATATTCAGCGGTGCGCTGCCAGCCGTATTGCAGTCCCTCGAGCGGGCCGCGCCTGACGGTGCTGAAGGCTGGCGGCTGCAGACCGATGTCTACTTTGGCCACCCAGCCCGCAGTTTTGCCCGCGAAAGAGGGGCTTTGCTCGCTCAGTGCCTCCGCCCGTGGCTGCACTTGCAGCTGTAAAACCTGGGCTTGGCGGCGCACTTGCCACTCTTGCGCGGCCGCACCTTGGGCGCTTGCGTCGTTTTGAATCGCGAGCAAAAGCGCCATGCCATCTGACACCGGTGCCTGGTTGATCTGCAACACCAAGTCGCCGGTTTTTAGCCCCGCGCGAGCCGCAGGGCCATCGGCTTTGACTGCGCCGATGATGGCGGGTAGCCAAGCACGACCGATGCCAATTTGGTCTAGAAATTGCTGGTTTAAAACGCCGTCGCTTTTCGCTCTAGACAGGGGCAGGGTGAGCGTGCGGCCATCGGCCAATTGCAGTTTGACATCGCGTTGGTAGAGCGCGCCTTGTACGCTGAGCCAGCGCACATCTTCGAGTGAGCGCACGGCACGCCAATCTTCGCCAACATAAGCGATTTGGCGCACAGTTTCGCCGCCGCGCAGGCCTGCTTGGGCCGCGAATGATTGCGCAGGGGGCGCTGCCAAAATCGGGCTGGGTTCATGCAACCCCCACCAGCTGATGCCGGCGTAGAGCAGCACCGCCAGAATCAGGTTGGCGATAGGCCCCGCGGCAACGATGAGAAAGCGCTTGTAGGCAGGCTGCGCATTGAACTCGTGCGCCATATCTGCCGGGGCAATGGGCCGCTGCGCGGGGTCGCGCTGGTTCAGCATCTTGACATAGCCGCCCAGTGGTAGGGCGCTGATGACAAACTCGGTTGCTTGGCCGTTTTTTTGGTTTTTCGGTTGCCAGCGCAGCAACTGCGGGCCAAAGCCTATGGAGAATTTCAACACCTTGACGCCGCAAGCCACCGCCATGCGGTAATGGCCGTATTCGTGAATAGCGACCAAAATGCCAAGGGCTAAGAGAAAAGCGAAGAGGGTGAATAAGAGGCTCATGGCAGCATCAAATCAAAGTGTGGGCATAGGCGCGGGCTTGGGCATCGATTGCCAGCAAGTCTTCTAGGCTCGTCGGGGCTGATGGCAAAACGCCATTGAGCGTCTCCGCGTTGACGCGGTGGATGGCATCAAAGCGGATGCGCCCGTCTAAAAATGCCTCGACTGCGATTTCGTTTGCCGCGTTCAGCACTGCGGTGCTGCCTTTGCCTCGGCGCATGGCGTCCCAAGCCAAAGGCAGACCCGGAAAGCGTTCGCTGTCAGCCTCTTCAAAAGTCATGGCTTGCATGGCTTTGAAGTTGAGTGCGGCGGCGCCCGAGGCGATGCGTTGCGGCCACGACAGGCCCAAGGCGATAGGCACGCGCATATCGGGCGTGCCCAATTGCGCCACAACCGAGCTGTCGTGGTATTGCACCATGCTGTGGATCACAGACTGCGGGTGGATAATGACTTCGATTTGCTCAGGCGCAAAGCCAAACAAATAATGCGCCTCGATGACTTCGAGCGCCTTATTCATCATGGTGGCGCTGTCGACTGATATTTTTCGCCCCATGACCCAATTGGGATGCGCGACCGCTTCAGCTGGCGTCACCGCGCCCAAAGTGGCTGGCGCGCGCGTGCGGAACGGCCCGCCAGAAGCGGTGAGGATGATTTTTTCGACATCACGCG
>CAZUUN010000038.1:0-12580 GCA_964622735.1 uncultured Burkholderiaceae bacterium
GGTGCCGGACATTGAGAGCTTGCCCAAACAAGCCGCGCAGCGCCTAGAAGCGATACAGCAGATGGAAGAGTTGGGCAGCGGCTTTTATCTGGCCATGCACGACTTGGAAATACGCGGTGCGGGCGAGATGCTGGGCGAGAACCAGAGCGGCAATATGCTGGAGATTGGCTTTCAGCTCTACAACGACATGCTGGCGCAAGCGGTGCGCGATTTGAAGAATGGCAAAGAGCCCGATTTGCTCGCGCCACTGCAAGCGACCACCGAGATCAATTTGCACACCCCTGCCCTGCTGCCGCACGACTATTGCGGCGATGTGCATTTGCGCCTGTCCTTTTATAAAAAGCTCGCCAGCGCCAAAACCATAGACATCTTGGATCGTTTGATGGAAGAAATCATCGACCGCTTTGGCAAACTGCCGGACGCGGCGCAAGCGCTGGTGGATGTGCACCGCTTGCGCATCATCAGCCAGCCCTATGGGGTGCAAAAGATTGATGCGACGCCAGCGCTCATCACGATTAGCTTTCAAGCCAATCCGCCGCTAGAGCCTATGAGCATCATCCACTTGATCCAGAAAAATAAACACATCAAGCTGGCGGGCAATGACAAGCTGCGCATCGAGCGCGAGTTAGCACAGCCGCAGCAGCGCGTGCAAATGGTGCGCGATGTGCTGCGCAGCTTGGTGCTGTTGCCAGCAGCTATGCCGATTGCGGCATAAAGACGGTTGACAGCTCACTTTAAGGCTGTACTTTGCTCGCGGGCACGGGCTGCGGCGCTTGCGTCTTGGCGGCCACCAATGGCTCGGCATTGACAGTCAAGGGCTCTTGGCCCTTGACTGGCGGGGCTATCGCCTTGGCCACGGCGGCGTTGCTAGCCCCCAAGTCTTGCAAGAGGCGCTTGAATTCTGGGTTGCTGCGCAGCAACTGCCCGCCCGTGGCGATTAAGTGATCGACCTGATCCGCGGGCAGGGTCAGCGCCGTAGGAATGAGGTAGAGCGTATCGCGCAAGCGGGCATCTTCCAGCTGGCGAAAGTTCAGGTGCAGAAAATACAGCTCGACCGGCGCGCCGGGTCGCGACCAAAGCTTGGCCCAGTCCTTGGCACTTTCACTCACCAAACTCAAGGTGTCGGCACTGTACAAATCCATCTGCATATTCGTCACCGCTTGCACGGTTTGAATAATCGAAGGTGCCTCGGGCGAGGCATCAAGCTGCTGATCGCTCGAACGCATGCCATCCACCGAGACGATGACAAAGCGCCGTGGCGGCGGCTTGCCCAGGCGTTGCCAAAAACTCTCAGCGCCGCCATGGGCGGCGACCAAATCGTAGAGCGCGCGCAGGCCTAAATTGTCGGTCACGCCACCATCGATCAAGTGCAGATAATGGGCACTTTCGTGTTTCGTATAGCGCTGCAAAACAGACAAGTTGTGCGCCAAAGGCTCGGGCAAATTGCGCTTGGCCGCCAAGCGGTCGATGTTGCGCGTGACAGTCGTTTCGCAGCCTTGGTAGTTTTTCAACAGCACGGGGCTAAAGACCAAAGGCACAGCCGAAGAGGCGGTGACCGCTTGGGACAGCGCGACGCTGCGCAAATCTGAGCAGAGCAAATCGAAATACTCTTGCGTATACGAAAAGCGCGCCCCTTGGCCCAAGTCTGAGGCGTTGATGATCAAAACCGGTGCGCCCGGGCGCTGAATATCGGCAAAGCGCGCACCTTGGAAAAGCCGCTTGTCGTAAACGCGCATGGCTTGCTGCGAGCGCGAATCGCGCGAGAACAAATGCCCCAAGCTCAAGATGCTCCCCTTGAGGTCGCCTTCGACATCGTGCTTGAGGAAAGCGGGCTCAAAGTCGGTAAAAATGCCATCGCCTTTGAGCGCGTAATAAGCCGCCGTGAAGCTGCCGCCCGAGACCGCACTGATGGCATCCACTGCGTCCAGCAAGCGCGTGTTGCCCTGCTGCGGCAGTGGCACATCGCGCAAGGCTTTGAGCACGCCGTAAGACAAGGCGGCCGCGCGCGTGCCACCGCCCGAAAAGCTCAAAATAATGGTGGTACGGTCGCTGCTCGCCTCACCCGTGCGGGCTGGCAACTGCTTAACACTCGCCACGGCGGGCGGGCCATTGGGGCTCAAAGGCTGATTGCTGACGATGGGGCGCGCACTACACGCGGCCAATCCCAAAAAAGTGGCAGCCAGCAGCAGCGCTGCAGCTGGGCGGCGCAAACCAGTGCGCAATTCATGGGAGTGGCGTGTAGGCAAAGGCATTAAGTGGGGACGCGGTAATGGTCTTGGGTGAAGGTATCGATGCCGCATTCTAGACCGTCTATCCAATCGATGAACTCGGCCACCGCTGCTCCTTTCATCGGCCGACCGTGCTGCGGCACGATCATGTCGATCGGCAGCTGTCGCGCCATTTCTGCCCAAAAATGCAAAATGCGTGAAGACACCATATAGCGACGGTGAAAGCCCTCCATCGCCGGAATATGCTCTTGGAGCGAAGTCACGGGCACGCTCGCTTGTGCACCAGTGACGATAGAAGCGCCCAAATCACCGCTGAACAAAATGCGGCTGACGGGATCCCAAAACTGAAAATTCCCCTCAGAGTGCATAAAGTGCGCGGGCAAAGCCACCAGATGCGTATTGCCCAAGGGGATTTTGCTGCCCGCATCGGGAATACCAATGATGCGACCCACCGTTTTGCCCGGCTTGCAAAAATGCGGCGCAAAACGCACCCACAGCTTAGAGATGTAAAGCGAAGCAGAAGTGCTAGTCATCCAGCGGTCAAGCGCAGCGATGATGTCCGGATCCGCGTGCGAGGCCAGAATATGGCTGAGGTTGCGTACCGGAAAGTAACGCCCGATGGTCAGCAGCAACTCGTTGTAAGAGGTGTTGCCACCCGGGTCGATCAAGGCGCCAGTATCACCATGCACCACCAAAAATTGGTTGGCTTGTACGGCTTCGCCGTCCTCGTCACCCAAATGCGAAATCATCAGGCAGATATGCCCATTTTTATTAAAAAGTTCGATGGCCATAGTCAAAAATTGTAAAAAATCAAAGCACTTCAGTTTAACAAACCAATTGGTCATTAATGACTCCGGCAGCAGCCAAGACCTTGATACGGCTCATGAAAGTGTGCTTTCGTATACGCTAAAACTTGGCAGCCGAGAGGCAAGTAAGCACTATCAAAAGAGAAGCTGCCCAGGCAGTTTTGACGGCTTAAAAGCCGAAAAACACTTAAAAAAATAAGCTTTCAGCAACAAAAAAAGCGCCGAAGTGCTTTTTTTGTTGTCGCAGCTGGCGTTTATTCGATGGCTTTGACCATGTCTTCCACGACTTTTTTGGCATCGCCAAAGACCATCATGGTTTTGTCCATGTAGAACAATTCGTTGTCCAGACCGGCGTAGCCAGCGGCCATCGAGCGTTTGTTGACGATGATGGTTTTGGCTTTGTAGGCTTCCAAAATCGGCATGCCATAAATCGCGCTGCCTTTTTGCAAAGCGGCTGGATTCACCACATCGTTCGCGCCCAAGATGATGGCGACATCGGCTTGGCCGAATTCGGCGTTGATGTCTTCCATTTCGTGCACTTGGTCGTAAGGCACTTCAGCCTCAGCCAACAAGACATTCATGTGACCCGGCATACGGCCCGCAACAGGATGAATGGCGTATTTCACAGTCACGCCTTTTTCGATCAGCTTTTGCGCCAACTCTTTGACCGAGTGCTGCGCACGCGCTACCGCCAAGCCGTAACCCGGAACGATGATGACAGACTCGGCATTGCCCAAGATGAAGGCTGCGTCGTCGGCGCTGCCGCTTTTCACAGGGCGTTGTTCGCCGCCGCCAGCGCCCGCTGTTACGGCGTCGCCACCAAAGCCACCCAAGATGACATTGAAGAAGCTGCGGTTCATGGCTTTGCACATGATGTAGCTCAAGATCGCGCCGCTAGAGCCGACCAAAGAGCCAGCGATGATCAACATCGAGTTGTTCAGCGAAAAACCAATGCCTGCCGCCGCCCAGCCTGAGTAGCTGTTGAGCATAGACACGACCACAGGCATGTCAGCACCGCCGATAGGGATGATGATGAGCACACCCAAGACGAAAGACAGTGCGAGCATGATCAAGAAGGCATTGAAGTCGCCCGTGACCATGTACCAAAGGCCACAGCCCAAAGTGCTCAGACCCATGACCAAGTTCAGCATGTGCTGACCTTTGAACTGGACTGGCGCGCCTTGGAAGAGGCGGAATTTGTATTTGCCGCTCAATTTACCAAAGGCAATCACCGAGCCGGAGAAGGTGATGGCACCAATGGCCGCGCCCAAGAACAACTCGAGTTTGTTACCCATCGGAATAGTTGGGAAAGTGCCGTCAGCCGCTTTAACAACGATGCCAAAGGCGTAAGGCTCAACCACAACCGCAACGGCGATAAAGACCGCAGCCAAACCGATCATGCTGTGCATGAAGGCGACGAGTTCAGGCATTTTGGTCATTTCGACCTTGTTGGCCATATAAGCACCAGCGCTGCCGCCGATGACCAAGCCGAGCAAGACATAAGCCAAGCCGTTGGCGTTGCTGCCCGCGAGTTTGTAGATCAAGGCGCAAGTAGTCAAGGCGGCAATCGCCATGCCGGTCATGCCAAAGACATTGCCGCGGATAGAGGTGGTCGGGTGGCTAAGACCCTTCAGTGCCTGAATAAAGCAGACCGAAGCCAGCAAATACAGCAGGGTGACAAGATTCATGGACATGGTGAGTATCTCTTTGTGTTTGTAATTACTATTTATTTAATAGCTGCTCAGGCAGGTTTAACGGCCAAAAACGAGGTTTTTGATCTTAAAAATACCTGAAAGCCGCTGTGTTTAGTCTTTTTTCGCCGCTGGGCGTTCTTTTTTCTTGAACATTTCCAGCATGCGGCGCGTCACCAAGAAGCCACCGAAGACATTGACCGCAGCCAAAGCAACGGCGAGCACGCCCATGGTTTTACCCAAATTGGTTTCGGTCAAAGCAGCTGCCAGCATGGCGCCAACAATCACAATGGCTGAAATGGCATTGGTCACCGCCATCAAAGGCGTGTGCAATGCAGGTGTCACCGTCCAGACCACATGGTAGCCAATGTAGATGGCCAAGACGAAGATGATCAGGTTGATGATGGTGGGATCGACAAGTTCCATTTTATTTACTCATTCAATATAGTTGAGAGGGTGTGACTATCAAGCGCGCAAAACTGCGCCGCCTTGCGTCATCAAGCAAGCTTTGACGATATCGTCTTCGAGGTCGATCTTGAGCGCAGCCGCGTCTTTTTCGAGCACGAGCTTCAAAAAGTCCAGCACATTGCGCGCATACAAAGCCGAGGCATCTGCTGCCACCAGCGCCGGCAAATTGGTTTCGCCCACAATCGTGACGCCGTGTTTGACCACGGTGCGATCGGCTTCAGACAGCGGGCAGTTGCCGCCGCCGTTAGGGCCTTTGCCAGCGGCCAAGTCGATGATGACCGAGCCTGGTTTCATGGCTTGCACCATCTCTTCGGTGATCAAAGTCGGTGCGGCGCGGCCCGGAATCAAAGCAGTCGAAATCACCACATCGGCTTGCGCCACGCGTTTCGCCACTTCGAGTTTTTGGCGGTCGAGCCAGCTTTGCGGCATGGGGCGCGCGTAGCCGCCCACGCCTTCAGCGGCTTCTTTTTCTTCAGCGGTCTCATAGGGCACATCAATGAATTTGCCGCCCAAAGACTCGACCTGCTCTTTGACTGAGGGGCGCACATCGCTGGCCTCAATCACTGCGCCCAAGCGCTTGGCGGTGGCAATGGCTTGCAAACCAGCAACGCCCACGCCCAAAATCACCACGCGGGCGGCTTTGACCGTACCGGCAGCCGTCATCAGCATGGGAAAGAAGCGCTGGTATTTGTCAGCGGCCATCATCACGGCTTTGTAACCGGCGATATTGGCTTGGCTCGACAAGACATCCATGCTTTGCGCGCGCGTAGTGCGCGGCGCGGCTTCGAGCGCGAAGCTGGTCAAACCCGCCGCGGCGAGGTTTTTCAAACCTTCCGCATCAAAGGGGTTGAGCATGCCGATCAAGGCAGCGCCCTTTTTCAGTTGCGGCAATTCGGCAGCGGCCGGTGCGCGCACCGCCAAGACCAAATCAGCGGCTAAAGCAGCGGCGCGGTCTACGATTTGTGCACCAGCGGCTTGATAGGCCGCGTCCGTCACGCTGGCAGCAATACCCGCGCCACTTTCAACCGCTACTTTGTGGCCCTGTGCGACCAGTTTTTTGATGGTTTCTGGCGTGGCGGCAACTCGCGTTTCGCCGACGGCAGTTTCCTTGGCTATCCCAATATCCATAAAAAAATCCCCTCAAGTTTAAAAAATAAAAGCGTTTAATCGTGTCAAAACTGGCGGGACAAAGCGTGGCGCGTGCGCACGCGCTTTGTGCAAAAAAATCATTGTAACGAGGCCGCATGGCCTACTGGCTCGCAGGAACGGCCTAGGCCGAGGCCCTAGGCTTTCAGCCCAGAGCGGTGGTTTTGAGAAGCGCGCTGTGTACCTTAGCGCTCCTCGCATCGGTTCTTAGTCAGGGCCCGCCGCAGGTGCGGTATCAGCCGAGCCACCTGCCGACTCGCCATTGGTTTTAGCTTGTAGCAATTCTTTTAGTTTTTGGCTGGCATGGAAAGTCACGACATGGCGCGGCTCAATCGCTACGACCTCGCCCGTGCGCGGATTGCGGCCTGGGCGGGCAGCTTTGGCGCGCACCTGAAAGTTGCCAAAACCAGTGATCTTCACTTCTTTACCCTGAATCACGCTGTCGCTGAGCATGTAAAAGAAAGCGTCCACGATGTCTTTCGACTCGCGTTTGTTCAGCCCGACCTCTTGGTAAAGCATGTCGGCCATCTGCGCTTTCGTCAGCGTGGGTGATTCAATGTCGTTGAATTCCATGTTTTTATTTTAAAAAGCTAGATAAATCATTTACTTGGGCGCAAATCATAGCCGAATTTTTAAAGCCGCAAGCGCACAATAGCGCTAAGCCCATGATTTATTTGTATTTTTTACAGCAAGCGCCCATAATAGCTATTTTTTTGATAGCTTTTTAAGCAGCTTGCCTGTGGGCGAAAGCCTAGTTTTTAGTGCTAAAAAACCAGCGCCTTCGCCGCTGTGGCTTAACGCCAACACATGCCCACTTGCAGCACTGTGCCCGCTAAAAACTCAGATGCCGCCAAGCGCTTGCCGCCCGCTTTTTGCAATTGCGTGATGCGCACGCGCCCCTGCCCGCCCGCGCCGCAGCTCACCACGATGCCCTGCCCGTCTAGCGCCAAAATAGTACCCGGTGCTTCAGCCTGCGCATCGGGCAAGGCTTCTAGGCGCCAGAGTTTGATGCTCTCAGGCTTGCCGCCCAGCTCTAAACTGCTGACGCAGCCTGGGAAAGGATCAAAAGCGCGGCTTTTGCGAGCCAAGAGCGCGGCCTCGTCTTGCCAGTTAATCTGCGCCTCGTGTTTGGCGATTTTCTCCGCATAAGTCACACCTGCTGCGGGCTGCGGCACAGGCTGCAAACTGCCACTCGCGGCTAGGCTCAAGGCGCGCACAATCAAGCGCCCGCCTAGATCAGCCAATTTGTCGTGCAAGCTAGCGGTGCTGTCGTCCGCGTTAATCGCGATTTTGTCAAGCAGCAGCATATCGCCCGTGTCTAGGCCTGCATCCATTTGCATGATGGTGACGCCGGTTTCGGCATCGCCCGCCTCGATGGCGCGGTGGATAGGCGCGGCGCCGCGCCAGCGTGGCAAGATGGAAGCGTGGATATTCAAGCAGCCCAAGCGCGGTGCTTGCAAAGCCCAAGCGGGCAAGATCAAGCCGTAAGCGGCCACCACCATGGCATCGGCTTGGGCCGCCATAATTTGTGCTTGCGCAGCGGCGGCCTCGGCGGCGTATTTGCCATCGAGCCGCAAACCTGTGGGCTGCGCCACCGCTATGCCGTGCGCCTGCGCCCACTGTTTAACGGGCGAGGCCTGCAGCTTCATGCCGCGCCCCGCAGGGCGGTCAGGCTGGGTCAAAACCAAAGGCACCTCGAAACCTGCCGCGAGCAATTGCACCAAGGCGACTTTGGCAAATTCGGGCGTGCCCGCAAACACTAAGCGCATAGAAAAATCTTTACTCAAGGGGGAACCAATGATTCTAAGCCGAAGCTGAGCTATAATTGGCGGCTTTGCAGCGTGTCGCTGGCTGGGTAGCCGTAAGCGCGTGTCTCAAACGCTGTAGCAAATTTCATCCGAATCAAAGGAATACATCATGGTCGTTATTCGGCTTGCTCGTGGCGGTGCTAAATCACGCCCTTTCTACACTATCGTTGCTGCTGACAAACGCGAGCGCCGCGATGGCCGCTTTATCGAGCGTCTGGGCTTTTACAACCCTTCAGCCAAAGCTGGCGTTGAAGGTCTGCGTTTGGCTCTCGACCGCTACAACTACTGGCTCGGCGTTGGTGCTCAAGCATCAGACACCGTTGCTCGTTTGGCCAAAGAAGCCAATAAGCTCAATAGCGAAACTGCAGCTGCTTAAATTCAGCCGTGCACCCTGCATTTGACGCATGTGAACTAGCTGCAGATGCCATCGAGGTCGGCCGTATCGCCGCACCTTGGGGCATCAAAGGTTGGTTCAAAGTACATGCCTATAGCGCCTCGCCCGAGGCGCTTTTTTCGTCTAAGCGCTGGTATTTACTGCCGCCTGACCGCCTCAATCCGAAAGTCACCACGCCCTTTAGCGGCTGTGTGAAGATCAAGATACGCCAAACCAAAGAGCAAAGCGGCGGCATCGTCGCCGAAGCCGATGGCATCGACGACCGCAACCTGACCGAGCAATTGCAGGGTTGCCGCATCTATGTCTCGCGCGAGAGCTTTCCCTCGACCGATGAAGGCGAATACTACTGGGTCGATCTGATCGGCCTGTCTGTGGTCAACCGCCAAGGCGTGGCGCTGGGCACGGTGCAAGAGTTGCTGGCCACAGGCCCGCAAACGGTGTTGGTGCTGCAGCCACCCGAGGGCGATGTGCGCAAAGAGCGCATGATTCCTTTTGTCGACCACTTTGTCGACAAAGTGGATTTGGCGGCGCGCTTGATCACCGTCGATTGGCTGCTCGAATACGACCTCGACTAAAACAGCGCTACTCGTGCCTGCAAAGATCGGTATCAGCCAGCAGAGGCTAAAATCTGCATTTTTAAGCCTATTTTTGCCACTTTAAACGGTTAAACCTGCCTGAGCAGCTATTAAATTAGATAACTAGGAAGCAAGATTGACGGGGTTATGACGGGCTGGCGGATGCACGCCTTGATAAGCACTTGCAGGTTAGGCACGGCATCAAGGAGTTTACCCCTGCTCCGCGGCACCTATCACCGCCATACAAACCCCTACAAGCCTTTGCTAAGCTTGGCTCAGAAGCGATCCTCATTAACCCACCTTTGCTTGCCTAAACCTCTCAAACAGAGGGCACGCAGCATTCACCCTCATAGCTTTAACCAGCCTGTATTTGTAGCAACTTCAGCTGTTCAGGGGTCAAAAAGCGCCAATGCCCAGCAGCCAAGTCGCCGGGTAGCTGCAGTTGGCCGATTTGACTGCGGTGCAGTCCCTCGACGCGATTGCCCACGGCTGCCAGCATGCGCTTGACTTGGTGGTATTTACCTTGCACCAGCGTCAGGTCCAAAGTAGTTTCTGCCGTTTGCAAGCAAGCGGCCGCGCGCACGGGCTTGGGATCATCGTCCAGCACCACGCCATCGAGCAAACGCTGAATTTGGCTGCTGTCGAGCGGGTGCCTGCAAGTGACCTGGTAGACCTTAGGCACATGGTGCTTGGGCGAAGCCATGCGGTGCAGCAGTTGGCCATCGTCGGTCAGTATCAATAGCCCAGTGGTGTCTTGGTCTAAACGCCCGACCGCTTGCACGCCCGCTTGCTTGCCACTGCTGGGGCGCATGCGCAGCGGCGAGGGCAGCAAGGTGTAAATCGGCGGCCAAGCCGTCGGCTTTTGCGAGCACTCGTAACCCGCAGGCTTGTGCAACATGATGCAGGCCTTGGGGTGGTATTGCCAGTATTGGCCCTGCACGCGAAAAGACATGCCGGGGTGAGCGGCGAGCAGCAGCGCCGCGTCTGTCTGCACCGCACCATCGATTTCGACCAAACCCTGCTGAGCCAGGCCAGCGCAGACGCGGCGCGTCCCGAAGCCTTGCGTATACAGCATTTCAGCTAAAGCAATTTTTTCACTCATGGCCTGTATTGTAGGGATAAGATGACAGCATCAAGCCCCGTAGACTGACACCGCAACTTCACGCCATCCGATAGACCGCATGAGTCGAAAGGCTTATAGTTAGCCTATGTATGCAATATACATTTCACCTATCCCTTTTATTCAACGCAAGGACTACCATGTTCAACAAATCAAACATCGATAACATCAAAGACAAAACACAAGAAGCCGTGCACGACGCGTCTGGTCGCGTCGAGACTGCGGTCAACAAACTGACTGAACGCGGCAGCGAAATGCTCAACGACGGCACACGCAAAACCCAAGCGCTGGCGCAAGAGGTTTCTGGTCGCGTTGAAAGCGCTGTTCACAAATTGACGGACCGCGGCAGCGAAATGATCCAAGACGGCACGCGCAAAGCGCAAGCGCTGGCAGATTTGGCAGTTGAAAAAAGCACCGAATACAAAGAGCAGTGCGAAGACTATGTCAGCAAAAAACCGCTGCAATCAGTTGCCATTGCAGCTGGTATAGGCGCGGCTTTGGCTGGCTTGGCCGTATTGATTGCACGCAAAAAGAAAGATTAATCTTCTAGCAATCAGTACTATTAAAACGCAAGAAAGGGGCCGCCATGTGGCGCAAAGTATTAAGCTTGTTTATCCACAAGCCTGAGTTATTGCTCAACCACTTGGAAGCCTATGCGGCCCAAGCCGCGCAAGAGCTACACGCCGCGCGCGGGCGCTATTTGCGTTCGCTTGCGGGCTTGGCACTCAGCAGCTTTACTTTGGCCCTGTCTTTCGTTTTATTGGCTTTCGCAGGCATGCTGGATTTGGCCTTGACTCTAGACAACCGTTTTTGGGTTTATGGCTTGCCTCTAGCGCTGGCCAGCCTGTCTGCGGCTGCTTTGTACTATTTCCAGAGTGGTTTAAACCGCCAGCCAGCCAGCCCATTGCGCGAGCAATTGCGGGCGGATTTTGAACTCCTCAAATCTGCGGCGCGCAAAGCCTAAGCCAACTCCAAGCAGCGCAAGGTTTACCTCTCATGCACCCTATCGAACAAAGCCGTCAGGCCATCTTAAATTATCTAGAGTCCCAGCCGCCTAAGGGCAAGGTCAGCTCCGCCTTAGAAACTATTTCAGGCTTTGCTGCTGCGGCTGGCGCGGGCACCATGCTCAAAGCTTTCGCCAGTAATGCGTTCAAGCGCCCGGTCACGAGTGCGCACACTGACAAGGCGAACAGCAGCAATAACACCTTTGCCAGCGACACGCTCAAAAGCACCTACGAAGAAATTGCGCCTGTTGCCGAAACCGCCATACGCCAACACCCGTGGCCAGCGCTGTGCATTGCGGCCTTGGCTGGGGCCGGTTTGGTGCTGAGTAAACCTGCGCAGCGCCAAGCCTATCGGCTTGCGGTGGGTGGCTTAGGCAGCAGTCTTGTCATCAGCAGCTTGTTGCCAAAAATATTGGCCAAACTGCAAAAATAAAACCAACCCTCAGCGCTTTTGCTGCGCCAGCGCCACTGAGAGTGCCTGTGCCACCTTGATGCCATCAATCGCGGCGCTCATGATGCCGCCCGCATAACCTGCCCCCTCGCCCGCTGGATACAAACCTTGGGCACTCGGGCTTTGCAGGGGCGCATACTCATGGTTTTCATGAAAGCGCGCGATGCGTATCGGTGAAGAGGTGCGTGTCTCAACCCCCGTCAATACGGCGTCGGGTGAATCAAAACCCGCAATCTGCCGCCCAAAGGCTGGCAGGGCTTCTTGTATGGCTGCAATCGCATACATGGGCAAAGCCGGTTGCGCCGCATTCGCCAAATTGGTCAGATGCACGCCTGGCTTGTAAGAAGGCTCAATACTGCCGAGTTGGGTACTGGCTTGACTTTGCAAAAAATCACCCACGCGTTGCGCAGGCGCAGCATAAGTGCTGCCACCCAAAACATAAGCGCCACTCTCTAAAGCGCGCTGAAAAACCACGCCCGCTAAAGGATGCGCGCGTTGTGATTCACTAACCAAAGGCTGGCCATACTGGTCAAAATCGTAGTCGGTCGGCTCAATGCCAACCACAATGCCGGCGTTGGCGTTGCGCTCGTTGCGCGAGTATTGACTCATGCCATTGGTTACCACGCGCCCTTCTTCAGACGTAGCGGCCACCACGGTGCCGCCTGGGCACATGCAAAAACTATAAACGCTGCGGCCATTTTTAGCATGGTGCACCAGCTTGTAATCAGCCGCCCCAAGCATGGGGTGGCCCGCGAACTTGCCAAAGCGCGCGCGGTCTATCAGGCCTTGCGGGTGCTCAATGCGAAAGCCCACGCTAAAGGGTTTGGCTTGCATCGCCACCCCGCGTTCATGCAGGGTATAAAAAGTATCGCGCGCGCTGTGGCCGATG
>CAZUUN010000039.1:0-12234 GCA_964622735.1 uncultured Burkholderiaceae bacterium
TTTCGGTCTGCGGTCCGGTTTTAATCAGACTGCCGTAACTGTTACCGCCTTTGGGCTTGATCACATAAAAGGTGAAATACGAAGCGAGCACCGGCGCCACGCAAGCGAGCAAAAGCAAGAACATCATGCGGCGACCGCGTTGGATGCGCAGCGCGTCAGGCACGGGGTTATTTTGACCTGGCAGGTTTTGAATGGTGAGACCCAAGGGCTCGTCAGGAGTGGTCGGTGTATGCATGGCGCTGCGCTGAAAAAACAATGATTCGATTGTAGGCGGCAATCCGCGCCAACCTGGGCGCGCTGGCTTTACAGAATGTCTTCGGTATGCAGGCCAAAGGAGCCTGCGCGTCTGTCGGCAAAAAAATTCTTCAGCGTTTTATCCACGGTGCGAAAGGCAATCTCGTCCCAAGGAATCTCGTCTTCGCTGAACAGGCGTGCCTCTAGCGTCTCGGCCTCGCCAGGGGCGAAGGTTTCGCTTTGCAAAGCCGCGAGATAAAAAATGTGCACTTGCGCCACATGGGCCACGCTCAGCATGGCAAAAAACTCGCCCAGCACGATGTCAGCGCCAGCCTCTTCCTGCGTCTCGCGCAGCGCGCCTTCGCTCACCGTTTCGCCCAATTCCATAAAGCCCGCAGGCAGGGTCCAGTAGCCTTTGCGCGGCTCAATCGCGCGCTGGCACAGCAGCACCCGGCCATCAGCGGTGTAGGGCAGCGTGCCCACGACCAATAAGGGGTTTTCGTAATGCACCGTGTTGCAAACGGTGCATACAGCGCGTATGCGGTTATCTCCATCATCGGGCAAACGATGCGCCACTTTGCCCCCACAGGTGGGACAGAACTTGATTTTGCTCGCGGGCTTAACAAAAGTAGACAGAGGAGTGAACGCCATGAGTCGCAGCCTAATAGATGCCTTGAGTGTGCCACGCACTTTGCGCATTGCGCAGCAAAGCCTTGGAAGAACTATTATTTTAATAGCTGCTCAGGCAGGTTTGATAAGCAAAAATAGCATTTTTGCATCAAAAAACACCAAAACTAAGCGCTCCGCCTTGTTTTAAGCGGCAGCCACTATCACTGATAAGAAAAGGTGATGGCCGCGCGGCTACGCACGATGCCCGGCGTGATAGGGCCAGTTTTGACATAGCGCGCGCGCAAGGTCAGGTTGGTATTGCTGCCATAGGGCGTGAGCTGCCACTGGCCGAGCGCGCCTTTTTGTCGGTTAGCTGGTGCGAGTGGCACGGCGACTGTGCTGCTTGCACCCCGCATCAGCTCTATGCCCATGCCGGTAGCGCGGCTCGCGCCAGTCTCGATGCCCAGCACCGTGTTCGTGCCGTTGTTATTCGCTGGCGCAATCAAATCAGACAAGGTAGCGAAAACGGTGATCGGGCTTGCGTAGCTAGGTGCTTGGCATTGCAGATTAAAGACCGCCGGCGTTTGCGGCGGCTCTATGCGGCCCCCCATTGCCGCGTCCATTTGCGCAATCGTGCGCACCGGCAAGAGGATGGTTTGGTCCGTTTGGCCAGGCAAGACCGCGCAGGTTAAAGGCTTAAGCTCCATGCTGAAATTGATAAACACTGGAACGCGAATTTCATTGGCTCTAGGCGCTGAGCCAGTGATGCCATTCACCGATTTTTGAACCACAAAGTTGCCGATTTGAATCGACCCGCCTTGAATGCCCGCAGGCGCCGTCAGCGGGTCTAGGTTCGTGCGCGGAATCTTCACCAGAGCCACGCGCGCGGTCAGCTCCACCCTATTGGTGCCTATACAACTAAAACGGGTGCTGCCGCCTATGCAACTAGAACCTTCTAAATGATGAATAGCCAAACTTGGGCGCACAGCTGGCTCGACCGTCACAAAACCCGAGGTGCCGTCTGCAGGAAGGTCCAAATTCATATAAGCCTTACCCGCAAGAATGAAGCCGACACCATCTACGCCGGTTTGAAAAACCTGGTAAGTGCTGCCCACATCTTTAGGCATGGCTGTGCCTGGCAAAGAAAGACCCGCGACCTGCGGAAAAAGGCTCTCAAATTGCACGCGATAACCACCAGTACCATTCCAGCCAATTCCAGCGTCATTCAGCTCTGCCGTAGGCACGGTCGATGTATTGGATGTGACCGTCGTCGCTGGAAACAGCGCCGCCGTCGGCTCACTGTGCAGCGGGTATTCGTAACCTAAATTAGGCGGCAACTCATTCACGGTGCCTATAGTCGCCACCACGGCAGGGGCGGCTTGCACCAAGCCACTGAGTAGCAAGGTCGCGCACAGGGCCCAAAAACGCTGGCGCTTGGCCAAAGCTAAAAACAATTTCATCACACATCCTCCCACAAGGGGCTAGCTCTTGAATCCGTCTACAAGTCAGGCGTACAAACCAAAGGCAAGCGCACAAGCCCAAGCGCAGCGGGCTGGTCTGTAGAAGGCTTATTGGTAGCCGCTACTGGCGGCAAGGTGTAGTGTGCTCGGCAGCTCTCGCCCGCCGCATCACCCCAGCGTACCTGCAGTTGCCCACTGGCAGCCAAATCGCGCACATAAGCATTGCCGCCCTGCGCCACGGTGCCGCCCGCTTTGGGGTTGTTGGCGCCCAGCACTTGCACCTGCGCACCCAAAGGCAAGGCTTGGCCATTCGGTAAAGTCAAAACCAACAAGGCACTGCGACCGCTGGCATGGCCGTCAAAGCGCACATGCATGACGCTGCCCGCGCGCGGCACGACTTCGGCGCTGGTGTAGTCGAGCTCCACATCCAGCGGCATGCCCTCGGGGTCTATCGCCACGGTGTTGGGGGTATAGGGTGTGAGCCAAGGAACAATGCCCTGACCGCGACTGTCGAGCTGCGTATTCACGCCGCCCTGCACGCGTGCACCCACGGCCAATGGCGCATCTACAATCGCGAAGCTGTCGCCCAAACTGTTGCTCGCAATGAAACCACCGGCATGCGCCACCAGCGCGCCCGTTGCGCCCAATGAGTACTGCTGGCTGTTAGGCCCCAAGCCTACACTGGCATTCAACTGGGCGCTATTGCCGGTGTGGCCCACATGGGCGCTGGCATGGCCTTTGCCATTGACCGAGAGTGCATTCACAGCGTAAGACCAGTCGTTGCGCTCACCCGCCACGCCGCTCAAGCCCAGGCTGCCATCGGTCTGGCCGTCTGCGCGGCTGATGCTGCTCGTTAGATAGGGGCGTTTTGGCCCCTCGCCCAACGGCATCGATGCCGACAAGAACACGCGGTTTTGGCTGCGTGCGGCTTGGCGACTACGCGCTTGTTGCACGCCCAAGTTGTAACTCACAACACCCACGCGGTTGTTATAGCCGAATTGCCATTCCATCTCTTGCGCGTTTGCTTGCCAGTACTGGCGACGGCTGCCGACCAGCCACAAATTGCCCCAGCCCGGCGGCAACTCTTGCGACAAGGATGCCTGCAACTGGTTACGCAATCGATAGACGGCGCCAAAAGTGGCCGGCGGCAGTAGACCTGCGCCGACGGGCTGCCAAGCATCGTAAGCTTCCCGCAGGCGATAGAAGCCCTCGCTGGAGTAACGGTAACCGGCCAAAATAAAATTGCTCCCCGTTGTCGGCACATAGCGGCTGTATTGCATGCGCACACTTTTGCCGCTGCGGTCTAAGCCGCCTGGCAACTGCGTTTGCGCTTGGGTGACATCGATGCCAAACGCGCCTATGGTCGTATTCAAACCCAAACCCAAAGCCACCGCTTGGTAGTGGCGCGTGGCTTGCAAACCCGCACTGGCAGTCGCCATATTCGACAAACCGCGCTGCCAGTTCAGGTGCAAAGCGGAGAAGCTTTCCTTCTGTGGATCAAAGCGCAAGTCGCCTATGGCCGCTTCATAACGCGTCTGCCCCGGGCGCAGCAACTGCTGCGAGACTTGGGCATAAGGCACGGTCCATTCTTGGGTGCTGCCATCGTCTTCCGTTAGGCGCACTTGCAAATCGCCGCCGTAGCTGGCTGCATACAAATCATCAATAACAAAAGCGCCGGGCGCAACTGTGCCGCTATAGACCACATTGCCGCGCTGCAAAATTTCTAGCCTGGCGTTGCTGCGCGCGGTGCCACGCACCTCGGGCGCAAAGCCGCGTTGCGCGTAAGGCAGCATGCGCTCATCGCTGGCCAGTTTGACGCCGCGCAGCGGCAGACCATCGAGCAAGTCGCTGCCGGTGTACATATCGCCTAAGACCAACTGGCTGCGCCAGGCAGGTAAATCGGTTTGCAGCGAGGTTTGGTAGGCGTTATAGCCATTCGTGACGCCTTGCCCAGCGCTATAAAACCCGCTATGGCGCAAACGCCAGCGGTCTAAATTAGCGCCAAGCTCTAAGCCCAAATCGGCATTCTCACGGGAGGATGAGCCCTCTTGGTGGCTGCTGTAATAGTTAGCGCGGTAGCGTAGAAAAGCCGCGCCCACGCCTTCGCTCCAGCGCGACATTTCAACCGTGCCCGCTGGTACGCGCAAGAGCGCGGCTTGCGGTGCCCGCACGCGCAACTCAAAATCAGCCAGCACAAAGTCGAAGTGCACAGGCGCCCAATCAGCACTCTTCAAAACGCAGTCTTGCGCAGTTGTATCGGGCTGGGTTTGCAGCAGCGTCGCAAAGGGCTCTTGTTGGGTATCGAGCGCGATGCGGTCTAGCAAGCTGCGGCTCACGCACATTTGTGCCGGCGCTTTGGGGTCAGCCGCAGCGACAAAGCGGACAGTCTCGCGACCAACAAGTCGGTCATTAACAAACACATCCACCGTATAGCTGCCGGGCAAAACGGCATTAGCGCGGGCGAAATGCGCTGCCGTCGCCGTGGCTTGACCCGGGGCTGCGCGCAAAAACTTGGCATCAAACTCCAGCGGTGCATCGCTATTGGCTTGCGCGCACACGCTGCTAGGCAGACAAGCCAGCGCCGCCAAAGTAAAGCAGGTATTGAGGTTGCGGAGGATCTGTGTCACTGGCTCAGCAATTCCATTAAGGTTGTGTTTGAACGACTGCCGCGGCCTGTGGCACATCGATCAGGCTCACGCCGCCATAGTCATTGATGATTTGCAAGCGCAAAACAGAGGCATTGCTTAGCTGCGCACGCGCGCCCGTAGGCACATCCACACGCTCGCGGGTAAAAGGGGCCAGCATCAGGGTTTGGACCAGCGCCTCGGCTGCAGGCAGCACAGCGCCTTGGCTCAAAGCATCGACACGCTGCACATTGACATGGAAGGGCGAGGGATTTTCTAGCTCCAGTGCCACTGCACCATTTTTATCGGTAACAACGCGCCAGACGAGTTGTTTCCACGCGGCGTCACTGCTCAGCTTTTTCAATGCTTCTGGGCGATAAAACAATTTCAAACGCGAGCGCACGGCCAACTGCAACATATTGCGCTCAGCTACTTGTTGCGCACCATCCGTCGGCCTGGGTGGGATGTCGAGCAGGTTGAAGTAAAATAAGCTCTCGCGGTCCGCTGGCAGAATTTCTTCGCCGCTGTACACCAAGCGTATGGTTTGGCCGCGCTTAGGCTCTAAGCGCGCAATAGGTGGCGTGAGCACAAAAGGCGTTTGCGCCGCAGCGCTGCCGGGCTGTGCGCTGTCGTCGCCACGGTCTAACCAGACCTGCACCAAAGCGGGCACGGCGCCAACATTCTTAATCTGCACACTGACTTCGCGTGCCGGAGCGGGATAAATAATGCGTGTGCCCGTTATCACGACTGAAGCCTGCGCCGCAAAAGCCAAGCCCAGCAAACCTAAGCCAGCAAAGTAGCGGCGCGCACGCACACAAACTGGTGCAATCAAGAGCGATGGAAAGAACATCAGAGGCACTCCCGTTTACAGACACAGCGGGTTGATTTCAAAAGATAAAAAAGAAAGGGCGCAAAATACGCCCTTTTTTGGATGGCTGAACTGTAACAACCGCTAATTCAAAGAGTTAGAAGTAAGACAAGTTGTAGTCAACGGTAGACTGCACTTTACCAGTGCTGGCAACGCCCGTAGCAAAGTATTTGGCCTGGTATGCCAAGCTGGTAGCACCGCCTGCAGGCACTACAAAAGCGGGCGAAGTTTGCGCGCCTTTGGCAGCTGCCAAATTGATTTTGGTAGCGCCCGTGCTGTCGTACAAAGCCACCTCCACATTGCCAGCCGCAGGAGCAGTCGCTTGGTTGATCAAGTTACCCGTGGTGTTATTGATTGTGACACCAGGTAAAAAGTGCGCAGACATACTGCTACCAACAGGGCAGGATGTCAGAGCAATTGAAAAAGGTGTGTCACCAGCCGTAGCACCGTTCGCAGCCAAAGCAGTTTGCGCTACTGTTGGCATATAGACCACTTTGTTCAGATCAGCCGCAGCGACCGTGCAAGTTTGGCTAACCACTTCACCAAAAACAGTGATCGTGCCGTCTGCCGCCATTGCAGCGCCAGCAGTCATAGTTAGCAAGGCCAGAGCCAAAAAATTCTTCTTCATCAGAGGTCCCCTCAAAAATAGTGTCATGGAAATGTAATTCAGCGCGCGGAAATGCTAACATTTGATTACAAAAGGGTCAATGTCGTCACCTTGCTTTTCCGCCTCTCTTCTAGGGTCTTGCTTCGTGATCTGCCTTTGCAAATGGCTTGAATACTCTCTTCAGCAATCAAAGGGCTAAAGACAGCCTCAAACAAGCTTGCAAAGCCATTCTCTCTATTTTTTTAAGGGCCTTTTAGTCAATTTTCTTTATGAAACCTGCCTGAGAAGCTATCATTTTTATCTATCGCTGTAGATTTAATTTATAGAGCAGCGGCCATGCGCTTGACGCCTTCCACAATACTCGCCTCATCGGCCGTGGCAAAAGACAGGCGCAGACAGGCCGCATCCGGTGCTTGCGCAAAAAAAGGTGCCCCCGGCACAAAGGCGACCAACTGCTCGATCGCCCGCTGGGCAAAAGCGCCAGCCTGTGTCGGCTGGCCGTTCGCGCCCGTTAAACGCGCCCAAATAAACAAGCCGCCTTGCGGTGCGGTGAAGGCCAGCGCCTCGCCAAACGCTTGCGTGAGTGCCTGGCACATGGTGCGGGCGCGCTGGGCATAAATGCTGCGCGCGTGGGCTAGCGCGGCGGGCATGCGACCCGACTCTAGGTAGTTGTAAGCAATTTGCTGGCTCAAGTTGCTGGTGTGCGCATCACTGAATTGTTTGCACATGACCGCTTTGGCCAAAACCGCAGGTGGCGCCACCAACCAGCCCACACGCAAGCCAGCGGCCAAGGTTTTGCTCAGGCTGCCGCAGTAACACAAATAGTCGCGGCTACCCGGCACTTCTTGGCTGAGGCTGAGCAAACTCGGCGGTGGCGGGGTATCGAAATACAACTGGCCATAAGGGTCGTCTTCAATCACCACCACGCGGTGGGCTGCTGCCAATTGCAAAATGCGTTTGCGCCGCTCAAGGCTTAAAGTCGCGCCGCTGGGGTTGCCAAAATTAGGGATGAGGTAGATGAGTTTCGGCTGCTGCGTCACGATCAGGTGTTCGAGCTGGTCGACTTGCACGCCGTGTTCGTCGATAGGAGCGGTGATCAGCTCGGCGCCATAAAGACGAAAGCATTGGATGGTGGCCAAAAAAGTCGGCCCTTCCACAATGACCTTATCGCCCGGTGAAATCAAAGTCTTGCCCAGCAAATCCAGCGCTTGCTGGCTGCCAGTGGTGACGATCAACTCATCCGCAGCAACGCGGCAGCCCTGCGCTTGCATGTAGCGCGACAAAGCGCCGCGCAAGGCGGGCACGCCTTCGGTCGCGCCGTATTGCAGCACCGCTCCTGCGCTCGCATCGCTCAAGGCTAATTCACTAGCGCTGCGTATGCCCTCGATGTCAAACAAGCTCGGATCAGGAAAACCGCCCGCGAAACTGATGATGCCGGGCTTGCCCAAGAGTTTGAACAACTCGCGGATCGCGGAAGTTTCAATCGAAGCCAGACGGTCGGCAAAAGGAATAGTCATAAAGTTCTCTAAGCGCTTGAATGTGGAAGATTTTAACTAAGACCACCGCAGCCAGTCGGGCAGCACAACTATTGATTCAATAGCTGCTCAGGTAGGCTTCATAGGCCTTACAGCCTTATTTGACTTAAAAATACGGCTTTCCAGAGCTATGCCGGATAGATACAACCCAGAACCCGCGCACCGCGTGCGCCGGTAATACCCGCCACGGGCAAGGCGCGGCGCTCGAGCGCGGCTTGTGCCAACCATGCAAACGCTGCCGCCTCCACTTGGTTGGGCGCTAGCCCATAAGCCTGCGAGCTTTGTACTTGCAGCTGCGGCAATAAACTTTGCAAACGCTGCATCAAAGCCACGTTATAAGCGCCGCCGCCGCAGACGACCAATGCGCCAAGGGCGTTGTGCTGGTGACCCAAGCCGCACGCAGCCACCAAACTATCGGCAATGGTGCGTGCGGTTAGCTCCAGCAAAGTCGCTTGCACATCTTGGGCTGCAAAACGCAGGCCCGCATTAATCTGCGTTTGCAGCTGCTGCTCCAGCCAAGCGAGGGAAAACAAATCGCGCCCCGTACTCTTAGGCGCAGCCTGCTGAAAATAGGGTTCGGCCAGCATTTGCGCTAGCAAGCCCTCTTGCACACGGCCACTGGCGGCCCAGCACCCGCTTTCATCAAAATGCTCGCCGCGCTGCGAACTGATCCACGCGTCCATCAAGGCATTGCCGGGGCCGCAATCAAAGCCCATCAAAGCGTCGCCCTGCCACAAAGACAGATTGCTGATGCCGCCAATATTGACTACCGCCACAGCGCCTGCAGTTTGTGCGCCCCACCAGGCGCGGTGAAACAAGGGCGTCAAAGGCGCGCCCTGGCCACCAGCGGCAAGATCGCGGCTGCGAAAATCGGCAACCGTAGTGATGCCCGTAAGCTCAGCCAATAAAGCCGCTTGGTTAATTTGCAAGGTGTAGCCACAAGCATCATGCATTTGCGGCTGGTGCCGCACGGTTTGCCCGTGCGCGCCTATGGCTTGTATGTGCTGCGCCTGCAAACCCGTTTGCGCTAACAGATCAGCCACCACTTGCGAATAAACGCGCGCCAAGGCATTACCAGCCAAAGCGGCACGGTGCAGCTCGTTGTGACCTGCATCATTCAGCGCCAAAAATTCGGCGCGCAGACTATCTGCAAAAGGGCGGCTGGCAAAAGCGCGCACCGCTTGGTGTGGCGGCGCAGCGCAATCCAACAACAAGCCATCAACGCCATCGGTCGATGTGCCTGACATCAAACCGATATAGAGCGCAGCAGACATGGGAAGGTCCGCTTAAAGCGCGTCGGCCTCTGCTTGGGCAGCAGGGACACTGGCTGCGTTAGCCGCATCGGGTTTGGCTACTTTGATCTTGGTTTTGTATTGCGCGCGCAAGTTTTGGATGAAAGCCGCAGCCTCGGCATTGCTCAAAGTTTGCTGATACATCTGCCCGACTTGGGCGCGCAGTTGCTCGCTCTCGGCGCTGGCATCGCCCGCGCTCACTTTGCTGATCTTGGCAACCACATAACCGGCTTGATTCGGCAGGGCTATGCCCACCCAAGCCGGCAGTGTGTTGGTGTCGGCCTTCATCAAAGCCTCTAACAGCGTTGGTGCCAGGTTTTGTGTTTGTTGGCGCGAAACGCTGATGGGCGCATCCAGCTGCGCCGCAGCGCCGCCCTTCCAAGCGGCCAATTTGGCTTGACCCGCAGCCAGCGCCAGCGCTTGCGCTTGCTCAGCCAAAGCCAAGTTGCGTGCCTGCTCTTTCACTTCAGCCAGCGGCTTGGTCTTAGCCGGTGTATAGGCCACTAAGTGTGCGGATAGCAAGGTGCTTTTACCCACATCAATCGCTGGTGTGTTGCGTTTTTTGCTCAACACCTCATCGCTAAAGACCGCCGCCAATACCTTGCTGTCTTGTAATAACGGATCGACTTGCCCTGCGTGCGCACCCGTGCGGCGCAAACCGTCGGCACGGCGCAGCGGCACATTAAACTGTTTGGCCACTGCGGCCAAGTCATCGTTGTCTTCGACTGCATTGCTGAATTTCTCGCTCAGCTCAGCAAATTTCTTACCACCCTGTTCGGCCTTCAACGCAGCCAATATCTCGGGTTTGAGCGCCTCGAAGCCTTTACCTTGACCACGAATGTCTGTCAGTTTGATGATGTGATAGCCAAAATCCGACTCCACCACCGCGCTGATTTGGTCTTTATTCAAAGCATAAACAGCTGTCTCGAAAGCTTTATCCATCGCGCCTCGGCCAAAAAAGTCCAGGTCGCCACCATTGGCTGCAGAGCCTGGATCCTCTGACTTTTCTTTGGCGAGAGCGGCAAAACTGCCAGGGTTGGCTTTCACTTGCAACAAAATAGCCTCGGCTTTCGCTTTGGCTTTTTGGCGTTCGGCCGCGCTGTCGCTCTTATCCGAACGAATCAAAATATGGCTGGCGCGGCGCTCTTCAGAACCCGCGAAACGCGCTTGGTTTTGTTCGTAATACTGCTTGAGTTCCGCATCGCTAAAGCTGAGATTAGCAACCGCTGCTTCAGCGTTCAAAACCACATACTCGATGCTCGCTGCCTCAGGCTGCGCAAAATTGGCCGCGTGCGCTTGGTAATATTGCTCAACTTGCGCATCGCTCAGATTCACCTTCGCCGCGTAATCGCTGCTCGGAAAGCGCGCCAATTGCACCTCACGCTTTTGCATCGCCGCTTGCAGCAGCGCATCGCGCAGCGCAGGCACTTGTGGCGCAGTCGCAAAAATGCTCATTTGCAATTTCTGCACGCCCATGCTTTGGCGCACTTGGGCCTCATACATGGCTGGCGTCAAACCATTGCTGGCCAGCAATTGCTGGTAGCGCGGCAAATCCATATTGCCCTTGGCATCGCGCAAGGCGGCAATGCTGGGGTCTTGTGCGATGGCTTCAGCCACTTGGCGATCGCTCGCACCGAGACGCATTTTTTGCACTGCGGTATTGAGCACCTGCTGATTGACCAGATCTTCTAACACGCGGTATTTTTGCTCCGGCTCTTCGAGCAATTTCACATCGAAATTAGGGTCGCGCTGACGCAGCATCTGTCCACGACGATTGATCTCTTGATCCCAGTCGACTTGGGTGATTTTTTCGCCATCAACTTGCGCCACTACGGCACCCGCATTGCCGTTGTCGTAGCTAGAGACGCCGACCAGCACAAAAGCCGGCACGACCAAAATCAACAATAAGAGTTGCATCATCCGGTTGTGCTTACGTACAAATTCAAACATGGCAATGACCCATCAATAAATGTGAAAAATCGAACCGATTTTTATGCAAAAAAAAAGCGCCCCTGTCTAGGGCGCTTGATTTTGAATAAGGGCGGGTGGTGGGTGCTGACGGGCTCGAACCGCCGACCTACGCCTTGTAAGGGCGCCGCTCTACCAACTGAGCTAAGCACCCCGCCTTTAAGCTAATATTGTAATCGAAAACACCCAGTATTTTGAAAACATCCGCTGAAAAATCAACGTTTGTTCAAAGAGTCTTTCAAAGCTTTACCTGGACGGAATTTTGGCACTTTAGCGGCCTTGATTTTGATCGCGTCACCCGTTTGTGGATTACGGCCAGTACGCGCCGCACGATCACCCACCGCAAAAGTACCGAACCCAACAAGAGACACTGTGCCACCTTTTTTCAGGGTTTGCTTTACCGCACCCATCATGGCTTCTAAAGAGCGCGTAGCGGCTGCCTTAGAAATATCCGCATGTTTAGCAATATGGTCAATCATCTCCGATTTGTTCACGAAACTCTCCTCTATAGATGGAATATTGGGGATGGTGGCTGTTGATCTACTTTGCCTTCCAACCGAATGGGCGCATCTTCATGCCTTGCATTCGCAACGCCTAACGGCGGCCACTGCTTTGCATTCTATGCGCTTTTTATAGCCCGCCGCCTATGGCCGCCGTCTACAAACCGGAAAAACTGCTTGCAAACAGCCGTTTGTCGGCAAGTCTCAGTTTTCCACTCCGAAAAATCCATTTTTGCAGTAAAAAAAGCCCGACAGAGTCGGGCTTTTGTCTGCTGGAGCACACCAATTAAGGGCGCGTGACGGCAGATGGGAATGGCCAAGCGGCTTGGGTGCTCAAAGTTGTTTTGGCAACCGGTACAGCTTTAGGAGCTACAGGTTTAGCGCTTACTTTTTTTTTAGCGACCACTGCTTTTTTCACCGGTGCTTTCTTCGCTGGTGCTTTTTTGGCGGGGGCCTTTTTCACCGGAGCTTTTTTAGCTGGTGCTTTTTTAGCTGGTGCTTTTTTAGCTGGTGCTTTTTTAGCTGGTGCTTTTTTAG
>CAZUUN010000039.1:12334-12409 GCA_964622735.1 uncultured Burkholderiaceae bacterium
CTGGTGCTTTTTTGGCCGGAGCTTTTTTCACTGGTGCTTTTTTGGCGACTACTTTCTTCGCAGTTACTTTTTTGG
>CAZUUN010000040.1:0-8758 GCA_964622735.1 uncultured Burkholderiaceae bacterium
GTAAGTGCCTTCTCATTCACTGCTACAGCCAACATTGCGGCTCAATGCAAAATCACAGTTCCCCCCAACGACATCGACTTTGGCACGCAAGTCGGCTCGGCGACGAATTTGCAGGGCAGCACTGCGGTCAGCGTGCAATGCACGCGCACCACGCCTTATTTCATCGGCCTTCGTCCCGGCAATGGCAACACCGCCGGTGCGGGCGTGATGAATGCGACCAGCCCCGTCGGCAATACCGACACCGTGCCTTATCAATTGCGCCAAGCCGCAGGCATGAGTGGTGCGATTTGGGGCGATACTGCCACGACCAGCAGCGCCGGCAATGGCGTAGCAGGCACAGGCTTAGGCTCTAGTGCCAGCAACTACACCATCTATGCCACCGTGCCCTCAGCCAACAGCGCCGCAGGCAATTACCAAGACACGGTAACGATGACGGTGCATTACTAAGCTAGACCCAAGATGGAATGCAAGCCAATTCATGGCCGCAGCCTTCCATCTGCCCATGATGGCCCCGCTGCGGCTGACTAGAAGCTGGTTTAAGGTATTTTTAAGGCTCAAATCAGCACTTTAGGCCGCGAAACCTGCCTGAGCAGCTATGTTTTTAATACTAAGCCAAGCAGAATTTAGGCATCCACCATGCACTGCCCTTGGGCCATTAAGCGATAGCCAAGACACCCGCCTAGCAGCCAGCAGCGCCACGCGCCCTAGCAGGATGGGCGAATACAGTCGCGCTACAAACGCACACCTAGGCACAAATAAGCCCCGAGCCAAAATTATCTGAGCGTGATGTAGATCAAGGAATAGAAGCCCGTTAGAAATAGTTTTTTATGGGGCATCCCCGTCTAAACCTATAATCGGGCGCAAGCAGTCGCAGCATTGCTGTTAAAAGTTTAATAGGAGTCAAAAGTATGAGCGTAGATCTATCGTACAAAAGCAAGCCAGACAACAACAATTTTGAAGGCTTTGAAGGCAACTTGGGCATTCCTTACTTCGGCAATGCGATCTCAATCGTGACCGACTATTTGGACACGGTCGAAAAACGCATCGACCAGTATGGCCCCATGTCTAAGCTCAAGATGGTGGACCAAACCAGCTTGATGGTGATCGGTGCGGACTTGTACCAAGTCATCATGCAAGACCGCGACCAAAATTTCTCAGCCGAGATGGGTTACATCAGCCAGCTCGGGAATTTCTACCGTGGCGGCTTGCTGCTCATGGACTTTGACGAGCACAAAGCCCAGCGTCGCATGATGCAAAGCGCTTTCCGTACCGCCGCTTTGAAGCGTTACCACGAAATGATGCACCCGCTGATCGTCGAACATGTGACGCGCTGGGGCAAAGAGCCTAACTTCAACTTCTACGACAACATCAAACCGTTGTTGCTCGAAATTGGTGCCAAGTGTTTCTTGGGCCTGTCCAATGTCGGCAGCGATATGCGGCATGTGAATGACCTTTTCCTCACGGTGAACGAAGGTTTGGTCGCTTTGGTCAAGCTGAACATTCCGATCACTAAGTTTGGCCGTGGCAAAAAAGCCCGCGATGAACTCGAAGCCTATTTCAAGAACATGATTGCCGAACGCCGTGCCCGTGGCCCGGGCGGCGATGATATGTTGAGCCAAATGGCGCATGAGACCGACGAAAATGGCAATCTCTACCCCATCGAAGATGTGATGATGCACGGCATTTTTATGCTGTTTGCAGCGCACGACACCACTTCAAGCGCACTGACCAATATGGCGCACCAATTGGGCGTACACAAAGACCAACAAGCGCGCGCGCGCGCCGAGATCTTGGCTTTGCCATCAGGCACTGGCCAGTTGGCTTACGACGATTTGGAGAAAATGGAGTTCTCAGGCAATTGCTTCAATGAAGTCTTGCGCCTGAAACCACCCGTGCCAATGATGATGCGCCGCACCCTGCGCGACTTTGAATGGCAAGGTAAATTGATTCCTGCGAACACGGTACTGTCTATGCCTAGCATCGTCAACCACCGCAATCCAGAATACTGGACCAACCCGGATCAGTTTGACCCCGATCGTTTCACGCCTGAGCGTGCTGAACACCGCAAACACCCCTACTGCTACCACCCCTTCGGCGGCGGTTTGCACAAATGCATCGGTTACCACTTTGCCGAGATGTTGGCCAAATCGGTCTTGCGCGAGTTTGTCTTGCAGTGGGATTTTTCAACCCCACCGAACTACAACCCGAAAACCGAATGGTTCCCGCTGCCTAAACCAAAAGACGGCGTACCGTTGACGCTCAAAAAAGCACCGCGCTAATTCGGCGACGAATTTTGAAGCGAAAAAAGAGGCTATATGCCTCTTTTTTCTTTTTCGGCCTCATGTCGCCCTAGTCAAATGCAGCGCGCAACCACTCGATCTGTTCGCCATCGACGGCCAACACATCAAAGCGGCAGGGCGGCAGTGTACTTAAGCTTTGCAAATAGCGCTGAGCCGCAAAGCGCAAATGCTTTTGCTTGGTTCGGCCCACGCTGGCAGCCGCGCCGCCATAATCTTGGCGGCTGCGCTGGCGCACTTCGACAAACACCAGCGTGTCGCCGTCTTGGGCAATCAGGTCAATCTCGCCGCCGCCACGACCTGGGGTTTTGTAATTGCGCGCGATGATGCGCAGGCCTTGCTTTTTCAAAAAGCGCTCGGCTTGTTTTTCAGCCGCAGCGCCCGTGCGCAAGTGCTCAGGGCTCGCAAACCCCGCTGTCTGCGGTAGACTGAGCAGCCATTTTCGCAAGGCTTGAAACATTCGTGAGCACCCCTTTGTCTGACAACATCACCCTACAAGCGGCAGCCGCCTGGGCTGGGCAACAGCACTACCCCGCAGCCACTTTATACATGGTGGCCACGCCCATCGGCAATTTGGCCGATATCACCCTGCGCGCCCTGCACACTTTAACGCTGATGGATGCCATAGCCTGCGAAGACACGCGCCACAGCGGCCCGCTGCTGCGCGCCTACGGCATAGACAAGCCACTGCTGGCGGTGCACCAACACAATGAGCAAGAAGGCGCTGAGAAGATCATTGCGCGCCTGCAGTTGGGTGAGCGCATCGCCTATATCAGCGATGCGGGCACGCCCGGCATCAGCGACCCTGGCAACCCCTTGGTCGCACGCGTGCGGGCCAGCGGTTTGCGTGTGTTGCCGCTGCCTGGGGCCAGCAGCGTCACTACCTTGATTTGCGCAGCGGGTGCGGCGCAATTAGAGGCTTGGACTTTTATCGGCTTTTTATCCAGCAAAGCGCAAGAGCGTGCGCGGCAAGTGCAAGCGCTGGGCGACAAGCCCGAGGCTATCGTTTTGCTCGAAGCACCGCACCGCATCGCCGCCTTACTACAAGCTTTGGGCGTGTTGGGGCAGCGCCCCATCACCATAGGGCGCGAGCTGAGCAAGCAGTTTGAAGAGATCGCCACCCTGCCCTGCGCCGAAGCCGCTGCTTGGTTGGCCGAAAAGTCGCAGCGCCAGCAGGGCGAGTTTGCGCTCTTGCTGCATCCTGCGCCTGTCGCTACATCAAACCAAGAGCCTTTGCGCGTGTTAGAGATTTTGCTGCGTGAGTTGCCCGCTAAAACGGCGGTCAAACTGGCGGTGGAAATCACCGGCGCAGCGCGCAATGCCTTGTACGAACACGCTTTGGCTTGGAAGAACCAGTCTCAAGACGCGTCTTAACGCTATTGATTCAGTAGCTGCTCAGGCAGGTTTGACGGCGATTTTTGGCATATTTGATCTTAATTTTGGCATTTTATGCATAAAAAACACATCAGCACCCAGCTCATACACCACGACTACACCGCGCCAGACAATTACGCCGCGCTGCAGCTGCCGAGCTACCGCGCTTCGACCATTCTGTTTGACAACACCGCTGCGCTGGCGCGCAACAACTCCGGGCAACCACAAGGCTACACCTATGGCCTGCACGGCACACCCAGCAGCTTGACGCTGCAAGAGCGCTTAGCAACGCTCGAAGGCGGCCAGCATTGCCTGCTGCTGCCCAGCGGCTTGGCGGCGATCAGCTTGGTCAATATGGCTTTGTTGGCGCCAGGCGATGAGCTGCTGCTGCCCGAGAATGTGTACGGGCCGAGCCAAAACTTGGCTCAGCACGAATTGCAAAAATTCGGCATCACGCCGCGCAGCTACCAGCCCTTAGCGCTGGCCGATCTCGCCGCCAAGATCAACGCCAAAACCAAACTGGTGTGGATCGAAGCGCCTGGTTCATGCACCATGGAGTTTCCCGACTTGCTGGGCATCTTGCATCTGTGCCGCGAGCACGGCGTGCTTTGCGCCATTGACAACACTTGGGGCGCGGGCTTGGCTTTTTGTGCGTTTGATGTGGCCGCTAGCGGCTTAGGCGCAGACATCAGCGTGCAGGCTTTGACCAAATTCCCCTGCGGCGGTGGCGATGTACTGATGGGCAGCGTCATCACGCGCGATAGCGCCTTGCACCAAAAACTCAGCAGCACGCATAGGCGCATGGGCTGGGGCGTGAGCGGGGCCGACATCGATTTGCTGCTGCGCAGCTTGCCCAGCATGGCTTTGCGCTACGCCCAGCATGACAGCAGTTCGCGGCAAGTGGCGCGCTGCCTTGCGGCTCGCCCTGAAATCGCCCAAGTGCTGCACCCCGCGCTGCCGCAAGCGCCTGGCCACGCCCATTGGCAAGCCGCGTGCGCGCCTGCGGGCGGAGCTCAAGGTTTGGCCGCAGGTTTGTTTTCGGTCGTTTTTGCACCCCGATTCAGTCGCGCCCAAGTGCGCCGTTTTTGTGATGACTTGCAGTTGTTTAAATTGGGCTACTCATGGGGCGGCCACCTGAGCTTGGTGATGCCTTACGAGCGCGCCGAGCTGGTGCAGCAACGCAGCGACTACCCCTATGCGGGCGAGTTGGTGCGCCTGTACTGCGGGCTAGAAGATGCGGCCGACTTAGAGGCAGATGTACTGCAAGCGCTGGCTAAACTGCAGGAAAGTTAAAGTCTTTCGACTTTTTCGTCACCGCGCAGCGCGGCAGCTGAATAAAACTGGCGATAATCAGCGCTTCATTTCATCGTGTGGGCGCAAGCCGCCCCATCCGGCAGTTCTTCATGGCAAACAGATGGTCAAAATGGCTTTATCAGCGCAGCGCTTGGCTCGCGGTATTGGTCATTTTTTTCAGCGCGGTAATACCGACTGCTTCGCCTTTGTATGCAGCAGCAAACAATCAGGCCATCTGGGTTGAAATTTGCACCACCGCTGCGACCAAATATGTGGCGCTTGATTTAGGCCCGCAACAAGACGCGAGCACTCAAGAGCATGCTGCCAGCAGCGGCCATTGCCCGTTTTGTCTGGCACCAGATCACGCACCAGCTCTAGCGCCCTCACTGGCCACGCCGCTGTTTCTACTGAGCAGCAACCCATTTAGACCATTGCTCACAGCGGCACCCCAGCCTTTGGGGCATATACCGCTGCACGCGCACCGAAGTCGCGCACCGCCCGTTTTTTCCTAAGCCCCAACCGTTTAAAGCACGCACAGACCGCCCGCCCAAGGGGGAGCTTGCGTCTGCTGTTGTCCTGCGCTGCGCTAGTCGCGACAGGGCCTTGAATTTGCCTAGGAAAAAACATGAAAAAACCGCACACCCACAGTCAAAAATGGGCTTTAAGCCTACTCACGGCCGCCATTTATGCGCCCACTTTTTCACCCATTTACGCCCAAACCATGCCTGAGACTGAGGCCGAACTGCCTGAAGTCAGCATCAGCGCCGCGCGCGCCAGTAGCCAAAGCACACTGGGCTTGAGCGCGGCCAGCGTAGACTTGCTAGCGCAAGGCGCTGCCAGCAGCGACAGCGCCCGCTTGCTACAAGGCATACCAGGCGTCAGTTTGCGCGGCGCCGGTGGCTTGTCTAGCCTGCCTGCCATCCATGGCTTGGCCGATGACCGCTTACGCATCAAAGTCGATGGCATGGATTTGATAGCTGCTTGCCCCAACCACATGAACCCGGCCTTGTCGGCCTTAAACCCGAGCGAGGTGGCGCAGCTGGATGTCTATGCCGGCATTGCGCCCGTGAGCGTCGGCGGTGACTCTATTGGTGGCAGCATCGTGGTGCAAACGCCTGCCCCTGTTTTTGCAGCCGCGGGGGAGAGCAGCTTGCAGAGCGGCAAGCTCGGCGGCTCTTACCGTAGCAATGGCAAAGCGATTGGGGCTCATGTCAGCGCAACTTACGCGACACAAACATTGAGCGCGACTTACAGCGCTGCGGGTGCGCAAGCGCATAATTACCACGCGGCGAGCGACTTTAAGAACTATGACGCGAGCGGCCGCCCAGGCCACGATTTGGCGCGGGATGAGGTGGGCTCTAGCGCCTACAAATCACGCAATCAAGCGCTTGGCTTGGCGCTCAAAAACGGCGGCGATTTATTCCAAGCCCAGATCAGCTACCAAGACCAACCCTACCAGCTGTTCCCGAATCAGCGCATGGACGCACTGGGCAACGAAAAAAATGCTATCAACCTGAGTTACCGGGGCGTGCGAGATTGGGGCACGGTGGAGGCGCGTCTCTACCACGAGCGGGTGCAGCACTACATGGACTTTGGCGCCGACAAACAATATATGTATGGCACAGCCACGGGCATGCCGATGTATACCAAAGGCAAAAATACGGGTGCCAGTTTGCAAGCCACTATTGACTTGGCGCCGCAAGACACGCTGCGCCTAGGCGCCGAGTTGCAACGCTATCGCTTGGACGATTGGTGGCCATCATCGCCCGCCACGCTCGCCATTGGCATGATGTCGCCCGACACCTTTCTCAACATCAACCACGGCAAGCGCGATCGCAATGCGCTCTTCATCGAGCGCGAAACGCGCCGCAATGCGCAATGGCTGAACCTCGTCGGCCTGCGTTATGAGCGCGTCAGCAGCAATGCGGGTGCGGTGCAGGGTTACAACACCAGCCCCATGTTTCCTTACGCCATGAATGCCGCCGCTTTCAATGCCAGCGAACGCCAACGCAGCGACAACAACTTCGACATCAGCGCCTTGGCACGCTATACGCCCGATGAGACGCGCGAGATAGAGTTTGGCTTTGCCCGCAAAGTGCGTTCACCTAATTTGTATGAGCGCTACAGCTGGTCAAAAACCGCCATGACCGCCAGCATGAATAACTTTGTGGGTGACGGCAATGGCTATTTTGGCGACCCGCAACTCAAAGCCGAGAAAGCCCACACCTTGGCAGCCACCCTAGACTGGCACAACGCCAAACGCAGCCACAGCCTTAAAGTCACGCCCTACTACACCCATGTCGAAGACTATATTGACGCGGTGCGTTGCGCAGGCAGCGGCATGATGATGGGGGCCATTTGCGGCGGCGCGGGCAATGCCACCGCCCAGCAACAGTTTGTGCAACTGCAATATGCCAACCAAAGAGCGCGGCTCTATGGTTTCGACATAGCGGGTGAAATGCCTTTGGCCCAAAACGCTTGGGGACAGTGGGGACTGCAAGGCCAGCTCAATTACACCCATGGCAAAAATCTGACTACGGGCGGTGGCCTCTACAACATCACGCCGCTGCAAGCCAAGCTCACGCTGACACACAGCCACGGCGCATGGCAAAACGCGTTGGACTGGACGGGCGTGCGTGCCAAACGGCGTGTCTCAGGCGTACGCAATGAGGTACAAACGCCAGGCTATGGTTTGCTGAATGCGCGCGCGGCTTATGTCGGCAAAAGCGTGCGCATAGACTTTGGCATAGAGAACCTGCTGAACAAAGCCTACGCCCAGCCGCTGGGCGGTGCTTATTTGGGCCAAGGCGCCACCATGGGCTCCAACCGCGAAATGGGCGGCAATTCGCTCTGGGGCACGGCTGTGCCCGGCATGGGGCGCTCGGCTTATGTGGGCTTTAGCCTCGATTTTTAAGGCATCGGGGCGGCCAGCGTGCAAAAAATATTTTGAAATAGTTCAAAAAACTGTCAACGGCCGTCTTCGCCCCGCGTTAAATCACTCGTACGAAGTCGCCATAGGGGCGAGCCCTCGTGCATTCATCTTCTTTCTAGAGATCTCATCATGAAAAAAATCATCACTTCAGTGATCGCTTCTATGTTCGCAATGGCCGCTTTTGCTACTGGCGCTGCTGCTCCTGCCACTATGACTGCTTCAGCGACTACCGCTGCAGCACCAGCGGCTACGGCTTCTGCACCAGCTAAAGCACACAAAGCTGCTAAAGCCCACAAAAAAGCGAAAAAAGCCCATCACAAAACCATGAAAGCAGCTCCAAAAGCCGCTGAAGGTGCTTCTGCTGCTAAGTAATTAGTCGCAGCAGAGACAAAAAAACCCGCTGGTAGCGGGTTTTTTCTTGTATGGCAATGGTTTAAAGCACTTTGGCAATCGCCGCGCACACATAGTCGATGTTTTTGCTGTTGAGCGCAGCTACGCACATGCGCCCCGTGTCGGTGCCATACACACCAAACTCGCTGCGCAGGCGCACCATTTGCTCTTTGCTCAGACCTGAGTAGCTGAACATGCCCACTTGCTGGGTGATGAAAGACATGTCTTGCTGCACGCCAGCGGCTTTGAGTTTTTCCACAAAACTGGCGCGCATTTGTTTAATGCGTACACGCATTTGCGCCAACTCTTCTTCCCACTGCTGGCGCAGGGCTGGTGTATTTAAAACCGCTGCGACGACGCTGCCACCATGTGTAGGCGGGTTGCTGTAATTGGTGCGAATGACGATTTTGAGCTGCGACAAGACGCGCTCGCATTCCTCTTTGCTGGCGCAAGCCACGCTCAAAGCGCCCAC
>CAZUUN010000040.1:8858-12257 GCA_964622735.1 uncultured Burkholderiaceae bacterium
AAAGCCGCCAGCAAGCCGCTGAAGTTAATGCCGCGGCTGGCCGCATCGTAATAGGGGTAAGTCTCAACCGTAAAACCGGCATTGGTGAACAAGGCGCGGTGGTTTTCCCAGCTCGGATCGCTGATCAAAACCGTGGCATTGGGGCTGAGGCGTTTTAAAAAATCTGCCCCAATTTTCAAACCGCCCGTGCCGCCGATGGCTTGCACCGTGGCGACGCGCCCCTCTTTCAAGATGGCGCTGTCGGCACCAAAAACCAAGTTTTTCACGCCTTGGTCATAGGCTGCAATCCCGTCGATGGGCAAATAGCCGCGCGGTTTGGGGTTGGCTGCGAGCTGTTGTTCTGCCGCTTGCACGCATTGCAACAAGGGCAGTCGACCTTCGTCGTCAAAATAGACGCCTACGCCCAAATTCACTTTTTTCGGATTAGGGTCGGCGTTGAATTGCTCATTCAGACCCAAAATCGGATCGCGCGGGGCCATTTCGACAGCGGAAAACAAACTCATGGATGAAAATTCCTGTGCAAAATCATTTGGGAAGATACTCAGCTGCTTATTGTAATGCGGCGCTGCAGCATGAGCCTGTGCTCTCTCAGCGCGTTTTTACCCAAGGATTGACAAATCATTTAAGACTCTAAGGCTTATAAAACCTGCCTGAGAAGCTAGATTTTTAATAGCATTCACTTGGGGTAAAATTCAGCTTTTAACTGCTGCGCCGTTGGCTGCGCGATTTTTGACCTTATGAGCGCTTTGCACTTGCCCCTGTCTTTTGAGTTTTTCCCGCCCAAGACCCCCGAAGGCGTCGATAAACTCGCGCAAGTGCGACGCGATTTGTATACGCTCAAACCCGATTTCTTCAGCGTCACCTATGGCGCGGGTGGCTCGACACAAGAAGGCTCAACGGCAGCAGTGGCCAGCATTTTGGCCGATGGCTGGGACGCTGCGCCGCACTTCACCTGTGTGGGTGCGACTAAAGACACGGTGCGCCAGCAATTGCAGTTGTACAAAGAAATGGGCGTGCGCCGCATCGTGGCGCTGCGCGGTGACTTGCCCAGCGGCTACGGCAGCGCGGGCGAGTTCCGCTACGCTTCAGACCTGATTGCTTTTATGCGGGCTGAGACGGGCGACTACTTCCAGATCGAAGTTGCTGCCTACCCCGAAACCCATCCACAAGCGCAAAGTCCGCAGGCTGATATAGCGGCGCTGGCGGCTAAAGCACAAGCGGGCGCCAATTCAGCCCTGACCCAGTATTTTTTCAATGCCGATGCCTATGCTCGCCTGCTAGACGAGGCGAACAAGCAAAAAATTGAGATCCCCATCATTCCCGGCATCATGCCAATAACCAATTCGACCCAGTTGCTGCGCTTTTCAGATGCTTGCGGCACCGAAGTGCCGCGTTGGATACGCTTGCGTTTGATGGGCTTTGGTGACGACAAGGCCAGCATTCAAAGCTTTGGCCTTGATGTCATCACACAACTGTGCGAGCGTTTGCGCAGCTTGGGCGCGCCCGGCCTGCACTTCTACACCATGAACAGCAGTGCGGCCACGCTGCAACTGTGCCAACGCTTGGGCTATCGCGTTTAAGTTGGCATTAGGCCTGACTTGCACACTCGAAACAGAGGCTCGCATGATAGGCAATAAAACCCGATTAATGCACACAACGATCAAGTGTCGCCCGGTCTTGTCCGCGCTGTTGTTCGGTCTTGCCAGCCTGTGCAGCGCACAAACAGCGCAAAAACCCTCAGGCTATCAATACGCCGAGCGCATGGCCTTGCAGCCCGCGCCTGCGGCAGAAGCGCCTTCCGCAACAGCCATATCAGCGCCTAGTGGCCTAAGCCGAGACGATATGTTGCAAGCGGTGCAAACACGCCCTTGGCTAGGCGATGAAAAATGGAGCCGCCAGTATCAAGCGGGCATTTCTGCCTTAAACCAACTGAGCAAGCGCAGCGAATTCGACCGACTGGCGCGCGTCTATGACGCAGGCACCGTGTTTGAAATGCCACATGTCCTGTTTTTGCTGGATACACAAGGCGGCAATCGCGTGGACTTTATCCATTCGCGCCAATTTATTTTTCACGAAGACTACATCCGCGCTCGCTATGCGCCCGAGCCATTCACGCGCGCGCAAATCAATACCAATTACGAATTACCCCATCGACGCTTCATTTTGGGTACACTGAGCTGGCAAAACGCCTTGCAAAAATGGACTTATGAATTGTGGCAAGGTGACAATGCCACGCCCGCACACATTGCCCTACTACAAAAGCGTTTGGGGGAGCAGTTTTTTGCGCCAGTCAGCTTTAAAGCCAACTCGATGGCACAAGAAAAAGTCGCCCGAGCGGCGGTCGTCCCTTTGGTGACGCAGGCGCAGATCATGGCGAATCAACGCTTTCAGCCCTTGCAACAAGGCGCTGCTATAGGTCGCCTGCGTTGGGTCAAAGATGAAGCTGCCGCAGCGCATTTGCAGCCACAAGATATTGCCCTGCTGGCAGAGCTGCCATTGAGCCTGCCGCCGGTGGCAGGCATAGTCAGCGGCTCCCCTTCCACCGTGCTCTCGCATATCAATGTGCTGGCGAAAAGCTGGAATATACCCAATGCCTATGTGCGCGATGCGCCCGAGTTGCTCAAAGCACTCGATGGGCGCTGGGTGCGCTTTCAAGTCACCCGCACTGGTTATGTGTTAGAGCCAGCCATGCCGCCCACGCAAGCGACGCCTATCAAAAAACCCAAGAAACAGGCCTTGGTCGTTATCGATAGCAGCCGCCAAAATATTTTGCCACTTGGGCAATTGCGCCGCGCCAGCAGTTTGCATTGCGGAGCCAAAGCAGCAAATTTAGGCGCTATCCAAACGGCCATACGCCACGGTGCTTTGACAGGCACTGCAGCAGTGCCCGATGGTTTTTGTGTGCCTTTTGCGCATTACCTCCAATTCATGGCGCAGCCAGCGGTGCAAGCGCCAGTAGCACGAGCGCTCGCGATTCAAGACCCCGTTTTGCGTCAAAAAACACTCTTGCAATTGCAAAGCAGTTTGCTGAATAGTCCAGTCGCTGAGGCGCAGAGTACGCAATGGCTGCAGGCGTGGAAAGCGCAACTCGGCAGCCGCGCAGTCTTTGTTCGCAGTTCATCCAACGCGGAAGATTTACCAAACTTTAGCGGTGCGGGTCTGTTCACCAGCGTGCCAAATGTGACATCCGATGCTGCCTTGCTGCAAGCGATTAAAACCGTTTGGTTATCAACGCTGAACTGGCCCGCGCAAGAAGCCTTGCGCCGCAATGGCATTGCGCACCACAGCTTAGCAATGGCGGTGTTTGTGCAAGCAGCCGTAGCAGCCCAAAGCAGCGGCGTTATGGTGACGCGCGATCCGTTTGATGCGCGCCACCGCAACGCCAGTTACATCAGCGCC
>CAZUUN010000041.1:0-12072 GCA_964622735.1 uncultured Burkholderiaceae bacterium
TCCATGCCGAGGACTATGTCCACCGCATAGGTCGCACGGGCCGTGCGGGCGCTACGGGTTTAGCCATCAGCTTGGTGGGCCCGAGTGACAGCCGCTTTTTGCAAGAGATCGAGAAGATCACCAAGACCAGCATCAAGCCCGAGGTGTTTCGCCCTCAAGCGGCGCAGCGCAGCGGTGGTGGCCATGAATCACGCGGTGGCGCTTATGGCGGCGGTGCTTCTTACTCCAGTGGTCGTTCGGCTGCGGGTGCTAGCAGTGGTGGCGAGCGCAGCGAAGCGCCGCGTTATCGTGCGCGCCAAGAGGAAGAGCCGAAACCGATACGCGGCAGCGCCTTCCGCCCGAAATACATGCCACGCGATCCTTTCTTTGACCAGCCTTATGAACCAGCAGCCAGCAGCGATGCCAGCCCTGCGGCGTGGGAGAAGGCCAGCAGCCCCGTGGTGAACTCGCGACTCTCGCCCAATATCAAAAACAAACGCAAACTCGCGGCGCTGTTTAAAACCTCCTGAGCTTGATGCATCTGTATCATTTTTAGGCATTAAATTGGCATCTAAAGCCGTCAAACCTGCCTGAGCAGCTATTAAAAATATAGTTTTCTAGGCCACTTTGCCATCGTAAAAAACCGCTACCAAGCGGTTTTTTCTCGTCTGGCCGCAATTGCTTGCACAATGGATGCATTCTCGCCTTCCATTTATTCCACACGCGCTCTATGCAAGACCTCTTAGCTCCACAAGCCCAAGCGACTCTGGCGCACTTGAGCATGGGCGATTTGCTGGCATTGGCCGCCGCTTTGGGCTGGGCCAGTGGGGTGCGCTTGTATTTGGTGGTTTTTTTAACCGGCGCTTGCGCTTATATGCAGTGGTTGCCCTTTGATTTGCCCACGGGCTTGCTGGTGTTGCAGCACCCGCTGATGCTGGTGGCGAGCTTTAGCATGTTGTGCGTCGAATTTTTGGCCGACAAAATCCCGGGCTTTGATTCGCTCTGGGACATGCTGAACGCGCTGATACGCGTGCCCGCAGGTGCAGCGCTGGCTGCGGGTGTGTTTGGCGCTGACAGCGCGACCATGGCCACGGCAGCGGCGCTGATGGGTGGCTCGCTGGCTGCGGCATCCTTCACCACCAAAGCGGCCACGCGCTTGGCGGTCAACACTTCGCCCGAACCTTTGAGCAATATCGGCTTGAGCTTTTTAGAAGATGGTTTGGTCGTCGGTGTGCTGTGGTTGGCCACGGCGCACCCCATTTTGCTGGGCGTGGCCTTAGCGCTTATCTTGGCAGCCTCAGCGCTCTTGCTCTGGGTTTTGGCGCGTTTTCTGCGGGCGTTTTGGCGGCGTATGCGCGCCTTCTTTGGCGCGCCTGCTACTGCATCATCCAAGGAGCTGGCATAAAGCGGGTCTTTGAGTAACCGCGCCCGCATAAGGCCAGCCTGGATTTGCTATGCTCTGCCTCATGACTGATACAGAATACTTGGACTTGGCCGACACCGTTTTGGCCCACATTGAGCAATGCTGCGACCGCATCAATGACAACACCGATGCCGACATCGACAGCCAGCGCAATGGCGGCGTGGTGACTTTGGTGTTTCGCAATCAAAGCCAAATCGTCGTGAACTTGCAAAAGCCTTTGCACGAGATTTGGCTAGCGGCCAAAAGCGGCGGCTTTCATTACAAACACAATGGCAGCGATTGGCGTTGCACCAAAAACGAGACTGAGCTATTGGCCGATTTAAGCCGCTACGCCAGCGAGCAAGCGGGCATGCCGCTGCAATTCACACTTTAATTTAATAAGCGTAGCCTAAGCAGGCGCCAGAATTGGGGCGACCTTTGCATTCGCGCTTCAGGCGCTGGCTGCGCTCGGACTTGCTCTCTTGGCTGCCACGCAAGCCGGGCTTGCCGATGGCGCAAGTGCCCTCTGCCGCGCAGGGCGGTTGGGCTTTTCTCTTTTTACTTTTAGCTGCGGCTTGGGCCGGGCTTAAACCTAATCCAAAAACCAAAAAAACGGCCAAGGCAAGTTGCCAGTTGCGGGTTTTAGCGTGCACGGTAAGACTCCTCATGCGGCGGTGGAAGGGGCTGGGAATGCGCAAAGGGATTCTGCCATTCACCCTCGCCGTCCGCAAGCACCTCCAGCGTCGGCATGCTGCGGCCATAAATGCGGCGTATGCGTTCTTGTATCGGCGGGTGCGTTTGCAGGCGGCGGCTTTGCGTCAACTCATCCCCCACCAGCAGCATATGCTGTACCGCAGGGTGCAAGACTTTGGTCTCGCCCGCGCCGTGTTGCTGTTGCCAAGCGACTTTGCGCAGCGCACCGCCTAAGCCTTCTTTGCTGCGTGTGAACTGAATCGCGCGAGCATCGGCCAAAAATTCGCGCTCGCGCGAGATCGCCGCCTTCATCGCCCGCGCTGCCACCCAGCCTAGCCAACCTGTCAGCCGCACCGAGGGGCCGAGCATCAGCCCCAAAGCATTGCCGCTCTCCATCATGTCTTGCCCCATGTTGTGGACCAACTCTAGGCCCAGCACCATGCCGGCCAAACGCATATTCAAACGCGTATCGCCTTCATAAATATGGCTGAGCTCGTGCGCTACCAAGCCGCTGATCTCGTCGCGGTTCAAACCGTCTAAAGCGCCTTGGGTGATGCAAACGACGCTGTCGCGCTCACCCCAGCCAGCGGCAAAGGCATTGATGCCCATCTCGCGTGGCAGCACATAGGCTTGCGGCGCGCGCATGCGGGCGGCCAGCGCCAGCTCTTCCACGATGTTGCTGAACTGAATCTCGCGCGTTTGGGCTTGCGCATTGCCACGGTTGTTTTGCAAGCGCTGGGCGCGTTGCGCGCCGATGCGCTCGGCCAGCGCCACGCCGCCTTGGCGCAAGCGGCTCAGCTCTATCCACCAGCCGCCCAAAATAAAAAGCAAGACGACGAAGGTGACGGTCTCAAAAAAATAAAGGGGTAAAAAATCGCCCAAGGGTGCATGTATGCCCAGCAACCAAGGCAAGACCACAAAGGGCAGGGCCAAGAAGGCATTGGCGATGAGCAATTCGGCCAACACGATGAGGCTGAACACTGCGCTCAAGCGTCGCGACTGTTTGCGCGCTTCGCGCTGGTGTTCGAAAAAACGCATGCGGCGGATGGTAAAAAGAGAAGGTGCTTGCTATTTTAAAAATAGCTGCTCAGGCAGGTTTCAAGAGCATTACAGCCATTAATTCCTTAAAAAAGCTTAAAAAATCACTTTTGGCGCTAGTCTTTCGATTTCCGCGTCTATGACTTTGAGCGTTGGCAGACCACCAAAGCCAAAAAGCTTGGCGATCAAAAGCGCAGGGAATTGCTTGGCGGCATCGTTATAGGCCAAGATACTGTCGTTATAGGCTTGGCGCGAGAAGCCCACACGGTTTTCGGTGCTGGTCAGCTCCTCGCTCAGCTCGCGCATGGTGCGGTCGGCCTTGAGCTCGGGGTAGCGTTCATTGAGTGCAAATAAATTGCCCAGCGAGCCGACCAAGGTGCGCTCAGCCGCTTGCAAGCCCACGATGGCTGCCGCGCTGGCTGGCGCTTTGCTAAGCGTATCGCTGGCGCTGCGGGCTTGGGTGCGGGCGCTGATGACGGCTTCGAGGGTTTCGCGCTCGTGGCTGAGGTATTTCTTCGCAGTTTCGACCAAATTAGGAATCAAGTCGTAGCGGCGTTTGAGCTGCACATCGATCTGGCCATAGGCGTTGGCGATTTCGTTTTTGAGTACCACCAAGCGGTTGTAAGTGCTCATGGCCCATAAAAAAACGAGCACAGCCAGAGCCAAAAAAATGATTGTAAATAAACCCATTGCGCCCCCGATATTTAAAAATGATTTCTCTTTGAAATGTAGCGCATCTTTGGGTGGAGTGTCACGGCCAGCGCGGCGTGTTTTTTGGGTTGCATGGGCGCTGTGGCGTGCTAACCATGCGTTTGGGGCTCTTGCCTGCAGCAGCAGACTTGGGGAAAGTCTTACAAGCGCTGGGGCAAGAGCAGCAGTAAGATAGTTGGGTACTCAGATTCATTTCAAACCACAACAAAGGAAGCATCATGAAAAAAGCACTGGCTAATGCAAGCACCATCGACATTGGTATCAATGAAGAAAATCGCAAAAAAATTGCCGACGGCCTCGGTCACTTGCTGGCCGATACCTACACCCTCTACCTGATGACGCACAACTTCCACTGGAATGTGCAAGGCCCCATGTTCAACACACTGCACAATTTGTTTATGACGCAGTACACCGAGCTGTGGACAGCCTTGGACCAAATTGCCGAGCGCATTCGCGCGCTCGATTTTCCAGCGCCAGGCACTTATGCCGCGTTTGGCAAACTCACCAGCATCCAAGAGGTGGATGGCGTGCCTAGCGCCGAAGACATGATTGCCTATCTGACCAACGGCCACGAAGCAGTCGCCAGAACCGCGCGCTCACTCTTTGCAGTGGTTGAAGAAGCCAGCGATGAATCCAGCGCCGATTTACTCACACAGCGCATGACCGTGCATGAAAAAACCGCGTGGATGTTGCGCTCATTCTTGCGTTAAGCGCAAGCGAGATGATGGCAAGTCGTTTTAAGCGCCCTCGGCGCTTAAGCCATCGACAGCTTGAAACATGATTTGGCGGCCTTGTGAAATCACGGGGCCTTGCCAAGTCGTGTCGTTTTTGTAGCTGATCTTGCGCATGGCATCCTGCACGCGCGCCGTGTCGGTTGCGCTGGGCTGGCTTTGCGCCTGCAACCACTGCGCCGAGCGCGCCGCGAGCGAGACTTCGTGCAGCGACTCACTCACCGCAAAGTAGGCCGCCAAACCCGTGAACTGCGCTTGTGGGCACTCTTGCTCAAAGCTGCTGACGGGATCACCAAAACCAGCCACCAAAATAGTTTCGGGCGCATCCGGTGCTAGTACCGTGTCTGCGCGCTCGTTGATGGCCCACCATTTTTGCGCGCGCGCAATGGCTTGCGGCGCATCACTGGCAACATTGGCCACGCGCGTGACCGTGCCGCTGCTCACGCCCCAGCCGCGCCGCGTGTCGACCCAAGCAATGCGCTTGGCCTTTTGCGCCCAAGTGCGCAAAATCTCGCGCCATTGCAACTGGCTCCAAGATGGTTGCTGGCCACCGTAATAAAAACCTGTGGGGTGAGTGTATTGGCCGCGCTGATACAGATTGAGCAAAGAGGCTAGGCCATATTGCTCGGCTATTTTTGCGTGCAGGGCTTCCATCTCCGTACCAGTTGCCCAATAAGGTTTCAGCGCTTTCTCGTGCAATTGCGCGTAACCAGCGTTGCTGGGCAGCGGCTGCGAAAAATCGACGAAATTGCGCAAGAAGCTGATGTTCTCGTGATCGCCATAAGTCCAGTGCGACATGCCCCAAGGGTTGATGCCATGCACATAGAGCACGGCCACGCCTTGGCTGCGGGCTTTGGCTTGCCATTCTTCGTCACCCAGCAAAAAGGTTTGCAGAGCTGAGCCAGCAAAACCATCGGCGCCTTGTGAGGCATTGCTGAGGATGAGCAGCTTACTCGCATTGGGGTCACCTTGCAGCACCACATCCATGGCCAAATCCTCGCCCTCGGCCCCTTGGAGGGGATGGCGATAGCTGTGCACCGGCAATTGGGCGCTGTTGGCTGCTTGCAAAAATTTGCTGCGCGCAGCGGCGTAGCTGGTGGCAAAAGCGTCGGTGACTGGAATCATGGCGAAGACCTCTCGCTTTAGGCTGGAAGCTGATCGGCGACCAAGGCCGACCAAATGTGAACGCCGACCGGGATCAGCGCGTCATTGAAATCATAGCTGGGGTTGTGCAACATGCAAGGCCCCATGCCGTGACCGCTGGTGCGGTGCTCGCCTTCGCCATTGCCCAAGAAGAAATAGCAGCCAGGCTTGGCTTGCAGCATGTAAGCAAAGTCTTCGGCGCCCATGGTTGGCTCTTGTTCTTGCAGCTGCGCTGGCCCCAAGACGCGGCTGGCCACCTCGCGAACCACTTGCGTTTGCGCGGCGTGGTTGATGGTGGGCGGGTAGCTGCGTTCAAACTGAAACTCGGCACTGCAGCCATATGCTGCGCTGATAGCATCGCTCATCGCTTTCATGCGCGCTTCAATCAAATCGAGCACTTCCAGCGTGAAGGTGCGCACCGTGCCCTCCAGCGTGCAGGTGTTGGGCACGACATTTGTCGCTTCGCCCGCGCGCAAAATCGTCACGCTGATGACGCTGTCGTCTATCGGTTTGAGATTGCGGCTGACGATGGTCTGAAACCCTTGTATCAGCGCCGCGGCGGCGACCACCGGATCGTGGCCGAGGTGCGGCATGGCCGCGTGGCAGCCTTTGCCGCGCAGGGTGATTTTGAATTCATTGCTCGAGGCCATAACGGGCCCAGCGCTCGCGGCCACGCTGCCCGTGGGCATGCCCGGCCAGTTGTGCAAACCATAGACCGCGTCCATGGGAAAGCGCTCAAATAAGCCATCGCGCATCATGGCGGCTGCGCCGCCACCGCCTTCTTCGGCGGGCTGAAAAATCAAATACACCGTGCCGTTAAATTCTTGCTCTTGCGCCAAGTATTGCGCGGTGGCGAGCAAAATCGCTGTGTGACCATCATGGCCGCAAGCGTGCATTTTGCCGGGGTAGCGCGATTGGTGGGCGAATGTGTTGAGTTCGGTGATGGGCAGCGCGTCCATATCGGCACGCAAGCCGATACTGGCCGTGCTGTTGCCTTTTTTAATCACGCCGACCACGCCGGTTTTACCCAAGCCGGTGTGCGTCTCTATGCCCAGTGCGCGCAATTGAGCGGCCACCAAGGCGCTGGTGCGCTCTTCGGCAAAGCAAAGCTCGGGGTGAGCGTGGATGTCGCGGCGCAGTGCGGTAAAGCTGGCGCCATGTTGAGCGAAATAGGCTTCGATTGCAGTCGTCATGCAAGCAATTTAGCATAGAACGCGCCCGCGCAGCCAGCCATTGTGGCAAAGCCTTGCGGGTGTTTATTTAGCCCAGCATAGCCTGGGCAAACTCCATCGCTTTAAAGGTTTGCAAGTCTTCTATCGCTTCGCCCACGCCGATGAAGTAAATCGCCAGCGGTTGCGCTGCCGTTTTGTTGCGCTCTTGCGCCCACATGGCGATAGCAGCTATCACGCCGCCTTTGGCGGTACCGTCGAGCTTGGTCACGACCAAGCCCGTGAGTCCCAAAGCCTCGTCAAAGGCTTTGACTTGTGCCAAAGCGTTTTGGCCCGTGTTGCCATCAATCACTAACAGCACTTCGTGCGGCGCAGCGGCGTCGATTTTGGCAATCACGCGTTTGACTTTTTTGATCTCTTCCATCAAATGCAATTGCGTCGGCAAGCGCCCAGCGGTGTCTATCATCACCACATCTTTGCCACGCGCTTTGCCTGCGGCCACGGCATCAAAGCTGACCGCTGCGGGGTCGCCGTCGGCTTGGCTGATGATCTCGACTTGGTTGCGGTCGGCCCATACGCCCAATTGCTCGCGGGCCGCGGCGCGAAAGGTGTCGCCTGCCGCCAAAATAACCGAGCGCCCCGCGTCGCTCAGGTGCTTGGTCAGCTTGCCGATGGTGGTGGTTTTACCCGCGCCATTAACCCCAGCGACCATGATCACGGTGGGTTGCTGCGCGCCAATTTGCAAGGGGCGCTCCAGCGGGCGCAACAAATCAGCAAAAGCGGTGATGAGGAAGCCTTGAACCTGATATGGACTTTCGGCTTTTTCTTCTTTCACGCGCGCTTGCACCACTTGCAGCAAATGGCTTGTGGCGGCCATGCCGGTGTCGGCCAAGAGCAAAGCTTCTTCCAGCTCCTCATACAAAGTGGCATCAATCTGCGTGCCCGTAAAAACTTGCGCAATCGAGCTGCTGGTTTTCTTCAGGCCGGTTTTGAGCTTTTCGACCCAAGTGATGCGCGTGGCTTCAATACTTGCAACACTCGGTGCTGCTTCATTATTGCTAGCTGCCCAGGCAGATTTGGCGGCTTCTACAGCATTATTTGTTGTTAAATTGGTGCTGGGAGCTGCTTGCGGCGCCGCTTCTGGGTTGTTGGCTGCGGGTTGCGGCTTAGGCGCACGCTTAAAGAATGAGAAAAGTGACATGGCAGGCATTATCGCTTGTTCGGCTGGCGCGCTAGCTGGCCCTGACTCAGCCGCCCAGGGCGAGATTTAGAATCAAGGCATGAGCAAAATTTTTACCACGGCAGACTTTGATTTTGAGTTGCCGCCCGAGCTGATCGCGCAACACCCCGCCGCCGAGCGCAGCGCAGCGCGTTTGCTCGATGGCCGTGAGGCCAAAGCGCAGCACCGCGTGGTGCGTGACTTGGCGGCGCTGATGCAGCCCGAGGATTTGCTGATCTTCAATGACACAAAAGTAGTCAAAGCGCGTTTGTTTGGCGAAAAGCAAAGCGGCGGCAAAGTCGAGCTGCTGATTGAGCGCGTATTGCCTGACGCTGCGGGCAACACCCATGTGGCCGCACACATGAAGGTGAGCAAAAAACCCGCCCTAGGCGATGTGCTGCAAATGGCTGGCGGCTTTACGGCGCAGCTCATCAGCCGTTGGCCCGATGCTGACAGCGCCATGTTTCATTTTGTCTTGAGCGCTGATGCCTACGAGTTAATGGCGACGCACGGCCATGTGCCGCTGCCGCCTTACATCACGCATGCGGATGAAGCCGATGATGCGCGCCGCTACCAAACTGTCTTTGCCAGCAAGCCTGGCGCCGTGGCCGCGCCCACGGCGGCGCTGCATTTTGACCAGCCGCTTTTAGATGCCGTTCAAGCCACGGGCGCGGCTGTTGCCTATGTCACCTTGCATGTGGGCGCGGGCACTTTTGCGCCAGTGAAAGCCGAAAATTTAAGCGAGCATGTGATGCACGCCGAGCGCTACCATATGCCGCAAGCCACGATAGAAGCCATAGCCGCTTGCCGCGCGCGCGGGGGCCGCGTGTGGGCCGTGGGCACGACGACGGTGCGCACGCTTGAGAGTTGGGCCGCTTTTGGCAAAACCGAAGGCGATACGCAAATCTTCATCACGCCGGGTTTTCAGTTTCAGGTGGTCGATGTTTTGCTCACCAACTTCCACCTGCCCAAAAGCACTTTGATGATGCTGGTCAGCGCTTTTGCGGGCTACGAGCACATCATGGCGCTGTACCAAACGGCGATAGCCGAGAAATACCGCTTTTTCAGCTATGGCGACTGCATGTTGCTCCAGCGCAAAGCCTAGCACTTGATGCATATCAGGGTAAAAAACGCGAAAAGCTGCGATGATCCAGCCAAGTACTTAATTTTGCAGGAGTAAATGAGATGGGCGTTTGGGGACACTTAATGGCAACACCCTATGGCCAAGCCAGCTTGATCGGCTTTGTCATCATGTTGGGTATAGGCGCATTCTTTATTTGGTATTTCTTGCGCAAAATTAGCCAAGATCAAGCCAGCAACGACGCCCAGAAATAAGGGCGTATGGGCGACAATACGCCCATGTTGAAATTCGAACTTCTTAAGCAAGACACGGCTACGCGTGCGCGCCGTGGCCGCATGCAGCTCAATCATGGCGTGGTTGAAACGCCGGTTTTTATGCCCGTGGGCACCTACGGCACCGTCAAAGGCGTGATGCCGCGCAACCTAGATGAAATGGGCGCGCAAATCATCTTGGGCAACACCTTCCACTTGTGGCTGCGCCCCGGTTTAGATGTCATCAAACAATTCGGCGGCCTGCACCGCTTTGAGAACTGGAACAAACCCATCTTGACCGACTCGGGTGGCTTTCAAGTTTGGTCTTTGGGCGATATGCGCAAAATCAGCGAAGAGGGCGTGAAGTTCGCTTCACCCGTGAATGGCGATAAATTATTCCTAACGCCAGAAATCTCGATGCAGATTCAGACCGTTTTGAACAGCGACATCGTCATGCAGTTCGACGAATGCACGCCTTACGAAAGCCACGGCACGCTGACGACGGAAAAAGAAGCACAAGAGTCGATGCAGTTGTCATTGCGCTGGGCGAAACGCTGCGCCGACGAGTTTGCAAAATTAGAAAACCCCAACGCGCTGTTTGGCATCGTGCAAGGCGGCATGTTTGAGAGCCTGCGTGATGAGTCGCTGGCGGGTTTGAACGAACTCGATTTGCCCGGCATGGCCATCGGCGGCTTGTCGGTCGGCGAGCCCAAGGCCGACATGGAACGCGTCTTGGCGCATACCGCGCCCAAGCTGCCCGAGCACAAGCCGCGCTATTTGATGGGCGTGGGCACGCCCGAGGACTTGGTCTTTGCCGTCAGTCAAGGCATGGATATGTTTGACTGCGTCATGCCCACGCGCAATGCCCGCAACGGCCACATGTTCACGCGCTTTGGCGACATCAAAATTCGCAATGCCAAACACAAAAGCGATGAGCGCCCGCTAGACCCGACCTGCACTTGCTACACCTGCAAGGGCAGCGGTGGCGCGGGCGGTTTTAGCCGCGCCTATATGCACCACCTCGACCGTTGCGGCGAGATGCTCGGCCCCATGCTCGCGTCCATCCATAACTTGCATTACTACCAAAACCTGATGCAAGAAATGCGCGACGCGCTCGAAGCCGATAGCTACTCGGCTTGGGTGGCGCAGTTCCACGCCGATCGGGCGCAAGGCATCGATTAAGCATGGCTTTGACCAGTTTTACGGGCAAAGTCGCGGCCATCACCGGCGCTGGCTCAGGCATAGGGCGCGCCTTGGCGCTGGCCTTGGCCGCACGCGGTTGCCATTTGGCGCTCTGTGATGTGAATGCAGACGGCTTGGCGCAAACAATCGCTTTGTTGCAAAGCAGCGCCGTCAAGGTGACGGGCACGCAGCTTGATGTTGCCGAGCGCGAGCAAGTTTTCGCTTGGGCCGAACAAGTCGTGCAAGAACACGGCGCTTGCCATTTGCTCATCAACAATGCGGGCGTGGCGCTGGGGGCGCTGGCGGAGCATGTCACGCCCGCAGACTTCCACTGGATTATGGACATCAACTTTTGGGGCGTGGTGCATGGCACCCAAGCCTTTATGCCGCATTTGCGCCGCGCAGGGCAGGGGCATATCGTCAATTGCTCCAGCCTGTTTGGGCTGTTGGCGGTGCCCATGCAGGCGAGTTACAACGCCAGCAAATTTGCCGTGCGCGGCTACACCGAAAGCTTGCGCCAAGAGCTGGATATAGCGCGCTGCGGCGTCAGCGCGACTTGCGTACACCCCGGCGGCGTGCGCACGCCCATCGTGCAAGCCGCGCGCATGGATGCGGGTTTAGCGACCCAACTGGGCGTTGATGTGGGTGCTTTGCGCGGCCGCTTTGACAGCCTGCTGGCCGTGAGCAGCCCTGAACAGGCGGCAGAGAAAATTTTGCGCGGCGTGCTGAAAAACAAACGCCGCGTGTTGGTCGGGGCGGATGCTTGGTGGCTCGACAAGTTGGTGCGCGTCTTGGGCAGTGCCTACCAGCCCTTGACGGCGTATTTGGGGCGCTTGTCTATAGAGAAGTCGCAAGCGAAATAAGAGCAACTACTATTAAAAAAATAGCTTCTCAGGCAGGTTTGACGCCCTGAAATGCCAAAAAGACACTAAAAATAGCCTTTAATCGCTCATTAGTTGAGTAAGGTAAGCCATACACAAGGAGTTGCACATGGGTCCAGTCGTCGTTCTTTTTCACTCTGCTTATGGACACACGCAGCGCATGGCGCAGGCGGTGGAGCAAGGCGCGCGCGATGTGGCGCAAACGCAGCTGATCGCCATCGACGCGCAGGGCGAATTGACGCCCGAAGAGTGGCAAGCGCTCGATCACGCGGCCGCTATCATCATGGGCGCGCCCACTTATATGCACATGGTGAGTTGGCAGTTTAAGAAATGGGCCGATACATCAAGCAAGGCCTGGATGGCACAAGCGTGGAAGGACAAAATCTTCGCCGGCTTTACCAGCAGCGCCAGCATGAATGGCGGCAAAGAAGCCAGCTTGAACTATCTGCTGGCGCTGGCCATGCAGCATGGCGGCATTTGGGCTGGGCTGGGCTTGTTGCCCAGCAATAACTTGGCCGCCAAACGCAACGATGTGAACTATGTGGGCAGCTGCATAGGCGCGATGGCGACTACGCCATCAGATGCCAGCGTG
>CAZUUN010000042.1:0-11959 GCA_964622735.1 uncultured Burkholderiaceae bacterium
AGCCAAAGAGCAGGGCTATGTGGAAACGGTGTTTGGTCGGCGCCTATATCTGCCCGAGATCAACTCGCCCAACGGCCCGCGCCGCGCTGGTGCCGAACGCGCCGCCATCAACGCGCCTATGCAGGGCACGGCGGCCGACTTGATCAAGCTGGCGATGAATGCGGTGCAAACTGCACTGGAGCAAGCGGGCAAACAAACGCTGATGGTGCTGCAAGTGCACGATGAATTGGTGTTTGATGTGCCACCCGATGAGGTCGATTGGCTGCACGCCAATATACCGCCGCTGATGGCGGGCGTGGCGCAATTGCGCGTGCCGCTGCTGGCCGAGCTGGGCGTGGGCGAGAACTGGGAGAAGGCGCATTAAAACCGCAGCCCCTGCATTCGATGCCAACCCCTGCATCAGCTGCGGCGCTTGCTGCGCGGCGTTTCGGGTGGATTTTTCGGTGCACGAGCTGCAAAGCGAAGGCGGCTGCGTGCCTGAGGGCTTGGCCGAGCCCGTGACCGATAGCCTGCGGCGTATGCGCGGCACTGACTACGCGCGGCCACGCTGCGCGGCCCTCAGCGGCAAAATCGGCGAGCAAGTGCGCTGCGGTATTTATGAATGGCGCCCCAACCCTTGCCACGAATTGCAAGCGGCGAGCAGCAGCTGCAACCATGCGCGCTGGCAACATGGCCTAAGCGCACTGCTTAGCGCTTAAAACACTTTGTTTTACTATTGATTTAATAGCTTCTCAGGCAGGTTTGACGGCCTTAAATACCCATTTAATGCCAAAATATGCTGTTTTTTAGTCTGGGGACAGTGTTAAACCCAAACCACGCACATAAACATCAAAACTCTGCATCGCGCCTTGGTGCAAATCAAAACTGCCCGCATCGAGCAGCCAGATGTGGATCAAACCATCGAGCAGTGCGTGCAGACCGCGCGCGGCATCGGCCACGGGCATGGGCAGCGCGATCTGGGCCTTATCAGCGGCGCGCGCCAAGGCGCTACCGGTGAGTTTGAGAAAAGCCTCGCGTACCACCACGCGGCGCTGCTGCGCGGCTTCCAACTCGGCGGTGAATTCGATTTTGTGGCGCGCAATGTGGGCCACGCGACGCAAACGCGCATCGTGCACCAGCAGTTTTAATTCATCACTGATGACGGCGCGCAAACCCGCTAGCGCATCGGCTTTATCGGGCGCAACGGCGGCTTGTATGAGCGCCTCCATCGGCACAAAAACCCGGTCCATGACGGCGTTGAAGACATCGGCTTTGTCTTTAAAATGCCAATACACCGCGCCGCGCGTCAATCCGGCCGCCGTCGCAATGTCCGTGAGGGTCGTGCGCGAAACGCCGCGCTCGTCAAACAAAGCCTCAGCCGCATCAAGCAAACTGTCGCGCGTGCGCTCGGCCTCAGCCTTGGTGCGGCGTGCCATTTTGCATCCCTCTGGTAGTCGTTAAAAAAAACATTCGCCCGTCCATTAACTGTAGAAATTCAACGGTCTTTAACGCCCGTCTATTTACATACATTCGTGTATGTATATACTGTATCCCAAGCCGCCCTCCTTTTCAACTGAATAACCTTAGCCTTTTATGCCTAAAGCAACACACACCCCAACGCCTGTGCGCACTGCGCCGCTACGCTCGCAGCAGCGCACCTTCTTGGTCGCCGCTGCTTTGTCTGCCCTCTTGGCGGTGGGCGCTTGCTCTAAGGGGGATGCCGCCAAAGCGGGTGCGCCCGCAACCCTGCCAGCGCCACCCACTGTGGGCGTGGTCAAGGTGCATTTGGGCACTGTGGGTTTGGTTACCGAATTACCGGGTCGCCTCGAAGCTGCCCGCAGCGCCCAAGTGCGCGCCCGCGCCACGGGCGTGGTGCAAGCGCGTTTGTTCACCGAGGGCAGCGAGGTCAAAGCCGGCCAGCCCCTGTTTCGCATGGACAACGAGACCTACACCGCTGCCGCGGAGAGCGCCCGCGCCCAAGTGCTGAAAGCCCAAACCGCGCTGGCATTTGCCACCGCCAAACGCAAACGCTATGAACCGATGGCGGAGAAGTTCATCGTCAGCAAGCAAGACTACGATGTCGTGGTTTCAGCCGAGCAAGCCGCGCAAGCCGATGTCAGCGCCGCCCAAGCCATGTTGGCCAATGCCCGTACCAATTTGAGCCAAACCATCATCACCGCCCCCATTTCGGGCCGCATCGGTCGTGCGCTGGTGAGCGAGGGCGCTTTGGTCAGCCAAAACGAGCCGACCCCGCTGGCGCTGATCCAACAAACCAACCCGCTCTATATCAACTTCACGCAAAGCGCGAGCCAAGCCATGCAGCTGCGCAGCCAAGCGCAAAGCGCGGGCGCTGCCACCCCAGTTGAAATCGTGCTCGATGATGGCAGCGTCTACTCGCAAGCTGGTCGTTTGCTGTTTACCGATTCCAGCGTGGACCCGAGCACCGGCCAAGTGCAAATGCGCGCCGAAGTGCCGAATGCAGAAAACATTTTGCTGCCAGGCTTATTTGTGCAAGTGCGCATCCAACAAGCACGCATAGAAAACGCCGTGCGCTTGCCGCAACAAGCCGTGACGCGCGGCGCGCAAGCCAATACCGTATTGGTGGTGAATGCGGATGGCACTTTTGCCCCGCGCTCGGTGGAAATTGCCAAAGGCATGGGCACGGACTGGATCGTGACCGGCGGTCTGGCTGAGGGCGAGCAAGTCTTGGTCAATGGCCAGATGAAGCTTTTCCCCGGCATCACCAAAGTACAGGCTGTGCCCTACGAAGAACTGCTCGAACAAGAGCGCAGCGCGGGCGCGCCAGCCGCGAAAGCCAGCGCCGCAAAAAACTGATACACCGCTCACTACTACAGTATTCATAGCTGCTCAGGCAGGTTCTACGCCATAAAACGCGAATAAGGCTCCAAAAAATGCTACCCCGTTTCTTTATTGATCGCCCCATCTTTGCTTGGGTGATCGCCCTTATCGTCATGATCGTGGGCGCGCTTGGTTTGAGTCGCCTGCCGGTTGAGCAATACCCCACCGTGGCACCGCCGACGGTGTCGGTGAATGTGGCCTATCCCGGCGCTTCCGCCAAAATGATCGAAGAGACCGTGATCGAACTCTTAGAGCGCGAAATCAACGGCACGCCGAAGATGATTTATATGGAGTCATCGGCTTTGGCCAATGGCACGGGCAGTATCGCCCTGAGTTTTGAGCCGGGCACCGATGGCGATGCCGCACAGATTGAGGTGCAAAACCGCATCGCTCGGGTACAGCCGCGCTTGCCCGCGATCGTGTCGCAAAACGGCGTGCGCGTCGACCAGGCGCGTACCAACTTGCTCATGGTCGTGGCCATGTTGGGCGAAAAACAAGAAGACTTGGAGCGCGTAGCCGACTATGCCTCGCGTTCGGTCGTGCCAGAGTTGCAGCGTATCAACGGCATGGGCCAGGTCACCATGTATGCGTCTGAGCGCGCCATGCGTGTTTGGATCGACCCGGAGAAATTGCAAGCCTTTTCTTTGTCAGCGGCCGAAGTCAACGCGGCCATCCGTGAGCAAAACGCCCAAATTTCTGCCGGTACTTTGGGCGACACGCCTTTCGTCGCCGGACAAACCACCAATGCCACCGTGGTCGTACCCGGTCAGCTCAAAACCGTGGAAGAATTCCAGCGCATCGTGCTGCGCGATAACGGCGATGGCGCAGCGGTGCGCTTGGGCGATGTGGCGCGCATCGAGCTGGGCGTGCAAAGTTATGCCAACAGCGCCAATTTGAATGGCAAGCCTGCGGTCATGATTGGTCTCATGCTGTCCAACAACGGCAACGCCATCACGGTGGCCAATGAAGTGCGCGAGCGCATGGCTACGCTAGAGAAATACTTTCCCGAGGGCATGAGCTGGAAAGCGCCCTACACCACCGATAAATTTGTCAGCATCTCCATCCAAAAAGTAGCCGTGACTTTGGCCGAGGCCATGCTTTTGGTTTTCTTGGTGATGTTCCTCTTTTTGCAAAACTGGCGCTACACCATCATTCCGACCATCGTTGTGCCGATTGCCTTATTGGGCACCTTCGCCGTCTTGCAAGTCTTGGGTTACTCCGTCAATGTGCTCACCATGTTTGGCATGGTGCTGGTGATCGGTATCGTGGTGGATGACGCCATTGTGGTGGTCGAGAACGTGGAGCGCGTCATGCGCGAAGAAGGGCTGGGGCCTGTGCCCGCCACGCGCCGCGCCATGGAGCAAATCAGTGGTGCGGTGATCGGCATGACGCTGGTCTTGGTCTCGGTCTTTGTGCCCTTGACCTTTTTCTCGGGCGCGGTCGGCAATATCTATCGCCAGTTTGCCGTGGTCATGGCCTCCGCCATCGCTTTCTCTGGCGTCATGGCATTGATCTTGACGCCGGCTTTATGCGCCACTTTGCTCAAGCCCATTGATGCCGAAGAGCACGCCCAGCCGAAAGGCGCTTTAGGCCGCTTCTTTGCTGGTTTTAACCGCGTGTTTGACCGCAACCGCGATCGCTACACCGGCACCGTCACACGCTTTTTGGGCCGCTCCTTGCGCATGGCCGTGGTCTATGCCCTGCTCTTAGGCGTTGGCTTGTTTGTCATGCAACGCCTGCCTTCAGGCTTTATCCCGTCTGAAGACCAAGGCACGATGTTCATCAACTTGCAGTTGCCCCCAGGCGCGACGCTGGAGCGCACGGCCCACACCTTGGCGCAGGCGGAAAAAGTGCTATTGGCACAGCCCGAGGTCGAGAATGTCGTCACGGTCAAAGGCTTTAGCTTTTCGGGTCAAGGGCAAAACACCGCTTTTGGTTTTATTTCACTCAAAGACTGGAGCGAGCGCACAGGTCCAGGGCAAGACGCCAGCAGCATGGCTGGGCGAGTGACCAAAGAGCTGTCTACCCTGTCTGATGGCTTCGTTTTGGCCATGAACCCGCCAGCCATTCCGGCTTTGGGTCGGATTTCTGGCTTTGCCATGCGGCTGCAAGACCGCAATGGCCAGGGCCAGGAAGCCCTGCTGGCGGCGCGCAATCAGCTGGTGGGTTTGGCCATGAAAAGCCCCATTTTGGCGGGCGTGCGCGCTGAGGGCATTGAAGATGCGCCCCAGCTGCAGCTAGACATCAACCGCGATTTGGCCGCCGCCCAAGGTGTGAGCATGGCCGCCATCAACACCGTATTGTCCACTTCACTCGGCTCCACTTATGTGAACGACTTCCCCAATGCGGGCCGTTTGCAACGCGTCATTGTGCAAGCCGAGGGCGCGGCCCGCATGGAGGTCGACGACCTGATGAAGCTGCCCGTTCTCAACCGCAAAGGCGAGCCCGTACTGTTAGGCACGCTGGTAACGGCGCATTGGGTCAGCGGCCCGATGATGACGGTGCGCTACAACGGCTACCCCACCATGCGGATCACGGGCTCGGCCGCCCCGGGCTATAGCTCGGGCGATGCCATGACCGAAATGGAGCGTTTGGTAACGCAATTGCCACCCGGCTTTGGGTATGAATGGTCGGGGCAGTCACGCGAAGAAAAACTCGCTGGCAGCAGCGCCATTTATGTTTACCTCTTCGCCGTCTTAGCGGTCTTCCTGCTGCTCTCGGCTTTGTATGAGAGTTGGTCGATTCCTTTTGCCGTGCTCTTGAGTGTGCCCTTAGGGCTGCTGGGCGTGGCCGCAGGCGTGTGGCTGCGCGGCATGGAAAACGATGTCTACTTCCAAATTGGCCTCGTCACCATCATTGGCCTTTCGGCGAAAAACGCGATTTTGATTGTGGAGTTTGCCAAAGACCTGCAAGCCTCGGGTATGTCAGCCTTGCAAGCGGCAGCACACGCGGCGCATATGCGGTTTAGGCCGATTTTGATGACCAGTTTTGCCTTTATGTTGGGCGTGGTGCCGCTTTACTTCTCATCTGGCGCCAGCTCTGCTGCACAACGCGCGATTGGTACGGGCGTGTTCTGGGGCATGGTCGTGGGCACCCTGTTAGCGGTGTTCTTCGTGCCGACCTTCTATGTCTTGGTGCGGCGCTTCTTCCCGGTCAGCGCACTCGAAGCTGAACACGCAAAAGCGCATGCACTGGCCACAGGCATCGGATCGAGCGCGCCGCACTAAGCTTGAGCCGCACAGCACACGCGCCTAGAGTGTGTGCGTGCGGTCACCTGATTGAAAGCCGAGCAGCTCTGCATCGTAATCGCGCCCTAGGGCGATGACTTTGAAGAGCTCGCCCATTTCATGCTCGTGCACCAGCTTCAAGGCGTGGCTGCGCTCTGGCAAGCTGGCATTCTCCAGCTCAGTCAGCAAACCGCAATTGAGCAAAAAGCGCCCCTGGCTGGTGTAGCCCAAAACCTCCAAACCCGCCTCTTGCGCCGCCAGAGCAATGCCGGTGAAGTTGATGTGGGCGGTGATGTCTTTGGCGCCGACATCGCTTAAAGCATCGCCATCGGCTCGGTGCTGCTGGTGGCACATAACAGTGCCCATGCTGCGCTCTGGGTGGTAATACTCGTGCTCGCCAAAACCATAATCGATGAACAACATCGCCCCGCGCTGCAAGCGCGCCGCCAGCGTGGCGATAAAGGCTTCGGCTTGCGGGTGCACTTCGGTCAAATAATCGTGTTCGCCTTCAGGCTCTAGCGGCGGCCTTAAATCAGTCGGTTTATCGGCATAGGCAAATGCTATGCTTTCACTAGCTGCCCAGGCAGGTTTAACGGCCTTCATTGCCTTTTTTGCTTCAAATTCTTCATTAGTGGCAACTACTACGCCGCGCTCATGCCAGACACCGCTGCTGCGCGCCAAGAGCTTGACCGGCATGGCATCCAGCACTTCATTACCCAAAATCACGCCTTGCATCTGCTCGGGCAACGCATGCACCCATTGCACCAAATCAGCAAATTCGGCCAAGCGTTCTTGTTGCCGCGCGCGCAAATTGGCTGAGACATCGACGATGTAATACTGTTTGAGCGCCACACCCGCCGCTTGCAAGGCTGGAATGACTTGCGCCGCCAGCGCGCCGCTGCCCGCGCCAAACTCCCAAACCGTGTCGGTTTGCGTCGCTTGCAAAATTTCGGCCACTTGCCGCGCCACGGTCACGCCAAAAAACGGGCTGAGTTCGGGCGCGGTGACAAAATCGCTACCGTCTTGCGGCCCCAAACCGAGTTTTTGCTGGCCCGCGGCGTAATAGCCCAACCCCGGCGCGTACAGCGCCAAGTGCATAAAGGCATCAAAAGGCAGCCAGCCGCCTGCGGCTTCTAGCGCCGCCAATAGTTTCTTTTGCATGGGAGTGGATACACTTGCGCTCATGTCTGAATTGTCTACTGAAAAATCCACGCCCAGCGCCGTCTTAATCACGGGCGCTGCCAAACGCTTGGGGCGCCACTTGGCGCTGCACTTGGCGCAAAGCGGCTACAGCTTGGCGCTGCACTTTCACACCTCAGCCACTGAGGCCGCGCTAACCCGCAACGACTGCGAAGCCGCCGCTCGCAAGGCGGGATTTGCGCACACGCAATTCGTCACCCTAGCCGCCGACTTGCACGACGAAGCGCAAACCCGCGCCTTGGTGCCACAAGCGCTGGCGGTTTTGGGCAAGCTTGATGCGGTCGTGAACAACGCCTCTTTGTTCCAAGAAGACCAAGTTGCCAGCTTTGGCTACGCCGCACTCGAGCAACACATGCGCAGCAACGCCGGTGCACCCGTGCTGCTGGCACAAGCACTGCACCAGCACTTGCAAACACGCCAAGCGCGCGGCTGCGTGGTGAATTTGCTGGACCAAAAGCTGTGGAACCAGAACCCCGATTTTTTCAGCTACACCCTGTCCAAAGCCGCACTCGAAGCGGCCAACACCATGCTGGCGCTGGGCTGCGCGCCGCTGCTGCGGGTGGTGGGCGTGGCGCCCGGTTTGACCCTGACCAGCCATATGCTCAGCGACGAGAAGTTTGAGCAATTACATGCCTTGAGCCCGCTCGGGCGCTCCTCGCGGCCTGAAGATGTAGCGGCAACGGTAAAATTCGCCCTAGAGAACCCCGCGCTCACGGGCACGACGATTTTGGTCGATGGTGGCCAACACCTGATGAAGTTTGAGCGCGACTTCTCTTTAATGTAAGCCGCTGCCCGCTTGCATCGCCCCTCCGCAACCAACACCCTTAAGGGGATGGCCCTTTTATGAACACCCAGCCTGCCGCCTGCGGCACACAGATTTTGAGTTTGACGGGCTTGCGCTTTCATGCCAATTTGGGCATCTTGCCGCACGAACGCGCCAACTCGCAGCCCATACAGATCGATGCGGAGTTGAGCCAAGGCGTGCAACCGCTCTTGCCCGCGAACGACGACATCAACCATGTGCTGGACTACCGCAAGGTGCGGCAAATCATCATTGACGAGTGCCAAGCCGAACATGTGAATTTGCTCGAAACCCTGATCGGCAAACTCGTCAGCCGCCTGATGCTGCTGCCGGGCGTGTGCGCGGTGCGCGTGCGCGTGGCCAAGTTAGAGATTTTTGATGACTGCGAAGTCGCCATCCGCATGGAAGCGGGCCAGTGGTAAGCCGCGCGCACCTTTTTATTTTTGCAAAGACTTGATATGAACGACCTCGAAACCACTAGCGCGCCAGAAGTTGCAGCCGAACCCCGCATCAAACACGGCCTGCTACGCATGGACAAAAAAGAACGCAGCCCCGCCGAGAAAGCCGCGCACGAAGTGCACAAGCTGGAAAAACGCCTGTGCCGCCAAGTGGGCGAAGCCATCGTGCAATACAACATGATTGAAGAGGGCGACAAGGTCATGGTCTGCCTCTCGGGCGGCAAAGACAGCTACACCTTGCTCGACATTTTGCTGAAAATGCAAAAGCGCGCGCCTATCAATTTTGAGATTATTGCGGTCAATTTGGACCAAAAGCAGCCCGGCTTTCCCGACCACATCTTGCCCGACTACCTCGACAAAGTCGGCATCAAATACCACATCGAAACGCAAGACACTTACAGCATCGTCACCGACAAAATTGCACCGGGCAAAACCATGTGCAGCCTGTGCTCGCGCTTGCGCCGTGGCATTTTGTACCGCGTGGCAGACGAGTTGGGCGCGACCAAGATCGCCCTGGGCCACCACCGCGACGACATGCTGCAAACGCTCTTGTTAAACATGTTTTTTGGCGCTCGCCTCAAAGGTATGCCACCCAAACTGCAAAGCGACACGGGCAAACACATCGTCATTCGCCCCTTGGCCTTTGTGGACGAGCGCGACATTGTGCAGTGGGCCGAGTTGCAGCAATACCCCATCATCCCTTGCAATTTGTGCGGCAGCCAAGAGAACCTGCAACGCAAAATCGTCGGTGACATGCTGCGCGATTGGCAAAAGCGCTTTCCGGGTCGCTTGGACATGATGCTGACGGCTATGCAAAATGTCGTGCCCTCGCATTTGATGGACCCCAAGCTGCACGACTTCAAAAACCTAAGAGCCACTGGTGTGCCCAGCGAAGAGGGCGACACCGCCTTTGACCACAGCACGCCCACGCCGCCCAATTTATCTGCCGATGAAACCGCCATCCGCTTTGCCTGAGAACGAGCACATAGCGACGCGCTTCATTCTGATTCGCCACGGCGAGACCGATTGGAACCGCGAAGCGCGCATGCAAGGCCATATCGACATTGCGCTCAACCCGCTGGGGCAGGCGCAGGCCGCGCAAGTGGCCAGCGCGCTGCAAGCCGAGCGTTTAGACGCGGTTTACAGCAGCGACCTCTGCCGCGCCCAAGACACCGCCGCCCAAATTTGCGCGCTGCAAAAACACTTGGTCTTGCAAGCGAGTTCGCAATTGCGCGAGCGCCACTACGGTATTTTTCAGGGCCGCACTTTGCAAGAAGTCGCAGCCGAAGACCCGCAAGCGGCCGAGCGTTGGCGCAAACGCGATGCCAGCTTTGCGCCCGCAGGTGGCGAAACACTGCCCGCCTTTGCCAGCCGCATACACACTTGGCTAGCGCAAGCCGCTAGCGCGCACCGCGGCCAACAAGTCTGCGTGGTCACGCATGGCGGCGTTTTAGATGTTGTTTGGCGCTTGGCCCACGGCTTGGCACTCGATACGCCCCGCGCTTGGGATTTGCCCAACACCGGCATCAACCGCTTGCGTTTTAGCGCGGGCGCTTGGCAGATCGACGCTTGGGCCGAGGTCGGGCATTTGCACGATGCGAGCATTGTGCGCGATGAGACCATCGCCTAAAAGCCAAGCGTAAAACGGCCACCAGCACATGCTCAGCGCCGCCTTACTCGGGTTTTTAATCGGCGCGGCTTTGCAGCTGCAAGAATCGGCTTTGTTGCCGCCAGCCGCTTATTACGCGGTATTGATCGCAGCTCTAACGCTATTATTTACTCTTAAAAGAATAGCTTCCCAGGCAGGTTTAAAGGCTCAAACAGCTCAAAATCACCTTAAAAATGGTCTTTTATGCCTCTGCATGGCGGCTATTGCCTTTGCCAGTACGGGTTTGCGCGCCACGGCGCGTTTGGCTGATCGTTTAGCGCCAGAGCTGATACGCCAAGATCTACTCATCGAAGGACATATTGTCGGCCTGCCGCAAAGCCGCGGTGCTGACACTCAGTTTATTTTTAAACCGTCTAAGGCTGAATTAAACGGTCAGGCTGTGCGTGTGCCGCAGCGCTTATCGGTATCTTGGTATGGCAATCAAAAAATTCGCGCTCTAGCCAATAGCGAAGCGAGCACACCACTAAGCCGCCAGCCAATCGAATCAGGCCAGCGCTGGCGTTTGCAACTGCGCTTAAAGCCCATACACGGCAACATCAACCCGCACGGTTTTGATTACGAGCTGTATATGTTTGAGCGCCAAATCGGCGCCAGCGGCTATGTGCGCGGCGCACACTTGTTGCAAGCCGCGCCCAGCGGCTGGGCGCAAGTGCTGCCGCAAAATTGGGGCAGCAGTGTCGCGCGCTTGCGTGCCAGCGTGCGCAGCGCTATTGCCCAGCACGTACCCGAACCGCGACAAGCGGGCGTCTTGGCGGCACTGGTGATGGGCGAGCAAAGCGCGATTGAGCGCCGCGATTGGGATTTATTCCGTGCCACCGGCGTGGCGCATTTGATGAGCATCTCTGGTCTGCACATCACCCTCTTTGCCTGGCTGGCCATGCTCTGCACCAAATGGTTGTGGCGGCGCTCTACTCGCCTGATGCTGTGGCAGCCCACGCCTTATGCGGCTTGGGTCGGCGGCTTGCTCTGTGCCAGCGCCTACGCCGCTTTCACTGGCTGGGGCGTGCCCGCGCAACGCACATGTTTAATGCTGCTCGTCGTTTGTTTGTTGCGCCTCTCAGGCAAACGCTGGCCTTGGCGGGTGCAATTACTCTTAGCCGCTGCCGTGGTGGTCGCGTTTGAGCCTTGGGCTTTGCTGCAAGCAGGTTTTTGGCTCAGCTTTGTGGCGGTGGGCATTTTGTTCTTAGGCGACGAGGATAAAAATGCCAGCCATGCAGACGATTTGTCGGCGCTTGGCACAACGCGCCCCTGGTACCAGCCGCTGCTGCGCTTTGTGCAAGTACAAGGGCGCATCAGCTGGGCGCTGGCACCGCTGTCGCTGCTCTTGTTCCACCAATTCTCGCTCGTGGGCATCGTCGCCAATTTACTGGCGATTCCACTCGTCACCTTTGTCATCACGCCGCTGGCTTTGCTCGGCACGCTGCTGCCCAGTTTGTGGCCCGTGGCCGCTAGCGTTTTAGGCTTGCTGATAGCTTTTTTGCAGTGGTGCCAAAGTTGGCCCTACGCGCTGATCTACAGCGCGGCAACGCCGCTGTGGTTGGGCCTTGCCGCCATCATCGGCGCGATTGTTTTGCTAGTGCCGCGCGCAGGCTGGTGGCGCTGGCTGGGCTTGCCTTTTGTCATCGCCACTTTGTTCTATCGACCTGCCACACCCGCCGTGGGGGAGTTCGAAGCGCTCGCGCTCGACATCGGCCAAGGCAATGCCGTGCTGCTGCGCACGGCCACGCACAGCTTGCTCTACGACACGGGGCCGAGCTACGGCAAC
>CAZUUN010000043.1:0-11852 GCA_964622735.1 uncultured Burkholderiaceae bacterium
GTGCTTTTTTCACTGGTGCTTTTTTCACTGGTGCTTTTTTCACTGGTGCTTTTTTCACTGGTGCTTTTTTGGCGACTACTTTCTTCGCAGTTACTTTTTTGGCCGGGGCTTTCTTCGCCACTGCTTTTTTAGCGACTACTTTTTTGGCCGGAGCCTTCTTCGCTACTACCTTTTTTGCCGGTGCCTTTTTAGCGGGTGCTTTCTTTGCAGCTGGTTTTTTTGCTGCGGTTTTTTTTGCAGTTGCCATGTGGATCTCTCCTTTAGTTTAGTTGGACCAACGAGAAAAGAACATGACGATGTATACCTCGTCAAGCCCTTTATTTGCGTCGGCACCTCTGTCTCCTGCCAACTGCAAATTCTTTACCGCGCAGTCTGCCCTAGCAACATCTGCGCATCAAAACGGATCCTCAGCACACGGCACGCTGCAAAGCGCCAGGGATTCAATCCCAAGAAAGTGCACCACCAGATTGGTACTCAATCACACGCGTCTCGAAGAAGTTCCGCTCTTTCTTCAAATCAATCATTTCGCTCATCCACGGGAAGGGGTTCTCTTCATTGGGATAAAGCGCTTCCAAACCAATTTGCGTCGCACGGCGGTTGGCGATGTAACGCAAATAGCCTTTGAACATCGAGGCATTCATGCCCAAGACACCACGCGGCATGGTGTCCTCGGCATAGCGGTACTCTAATTCAACCGCTTTTTCGAACAGCTCTTTGATCTCCGCCTTGAATTCAGCCGTCCACAAACCGGGGTTCTCCAGTTTGAGTTGGTTGATCAAGTCGATGCCGAAATTGCAATGCATAGACTCGTCGCGCAAGATATATTGGTACTGTTCAGCAGCGCCTACCATTTTGTTTTGCCGACCCAAAGCCAGAATTTGCGTGAAGCCGACATAGAAGAACAAGCCTTCCATCAAGCAAGCGAACACGATCAAAGACTTCAGCAGCGTTTGGTCGGTCTCGTGGGTTCCCGTTTTGAAATGGGGATCCATGATGGCCTCGATAAAGGGCAACAGGAATTCGTCTTTATTGCGTATTGAGGAGACCTCGTGATAGGCGTTAAAGATTTCACTCTCGTCCAAACCCAAAGACTCGACGATGTACTGATAAGCATGCGTGTGTATGGCTTCTTCAAAAGCTTGACGCAGCAGAAATTGGCGGCACTCAGGTGCAGTGATGTGGCGATAAGTGCCCAGCACAATGTTATTCGCGGCCAAAGAGTCCGCCGTTACGAAGAAACCCAAATTGCGCTTAACGATGCGACGCTCATCTTCAGTCAGACCGTTCGGATCTTTCCAGAGCGCAATGTCGCGGCTCATATTGATCTCTTGCGGCATCCAATGATTGGAGCAGGTGGCCAGGTATTTTTCCCAAGCCCATTTGTATTTAAATGGCACCAACTGGTTGACATCCGTCTGACCGTTGATGATGCGCTTGTCTGCGGCATTGACTCGGCGCTGCTGGGCCGCCGCATCAGGTGCGGGGCTGGCCGTTGCGGCTGGCGCAGGAGGTGAGGATTGTGATTGTGAAGCGGAGACTCCGCCCTGCACGGCAATATTGCCGTGTGCTTGTGAGCTGTCCATTTCTGGCAGCGCTGATGTGACTTCTTCGTCCCAACTCAACATAGTTTTTCCAGTGCTTTAATTATGAGAGCAGTTAATAAAAATGAAAAGACTTTTTTGCATACCTTGCACAGCAGCAGCTCAATCGCCGCGCGCAAACTGCGTACGCCCGCACTTATCTCTTCGGCAAAATTATTGGCACGACTCGCAACCAGGATCATCAATGGCGCAGAACTTGATATCGGTCGCAGGGACTGCATCGATATCAGCACGGGCTTTCTCTGCTACATAATCAATAGCTGATGGGGCGGGCGTCGCACCTGCAACCGCATTCATATTGCCCGCTTTCACTGTCGACTTTTCAGCGTGCGTCGCACCCATTGTGCGCAGGTAATAGGTGGTTTTCAAACCACGCAACCACGCCAGCTTATAGGTGTCATCTAATTTTTTACCCGATGCGCCCGCGATATAAATATTCAAGGACTGCGCTTGGTCTATCCATTTTTGGCGGCGCGAGGCTGCTTCAACCAACCAAGTCGCTTCGATCTCAAAGGCCGTGGCGTATAAGGATTTCAAATCTTCGGGTACGCGGTCTATTGGGCGCAAAGAGCCATCGAAGTGTTTCAAATCCATGACCATGACATCGTCCCACAAGCCTAGGCGCTTGAGGTCGTGTACCAAGTAGCCATTGATGATGGTGAACTCGCCCGAGAGATTGGATTTAACCGACAGATTGCCAAAGCTAGGCTCTATTGAGGCATCAACGCCCACGATATTCGAGATGGTTGCCGTCGGCGCAATCGCCACGCAGTTGGAGTTGCGCATGCCGTCTTTGGCGATTTTCTTGCGCAGCGCGTCCCAGTCCAGAGAGCTTGAGCGATCCACGTCCACATAACCACCGCGCTCTTTGGCCAGCATATCCAAAGTGTCGAGTGGCAAGATGCCACGCTCCCACAAAGAGCCTTTGTAAGTCGAGTACTTGCCGCGTTCTTTGGCCAAGTCGCTAGAGGCCCAATAGGCGTGGTAGCAAACGGTCTCCATCGAGCGATCGGCAAACTCCACCGCCGCTTGGCTGGCGTAAGGAATACGCAGTTGATACAGTGCATCTTGGAAAGCCATGATGCCCAAGCCAACTGGACGGTGGCGCAGATTCGAATCGCGCGCTTTTTTGACCGCGTAGTAATTGATGTCGATCACGTTGTCGAGCATGCGCATCGCCGTGGTGATGGTTTTCTTCAGCTTGACTTGGTCTATTGCGCCGTCTTTGAGGTGGCGCAGCAAGTTGACCGAACCGAGGTTGCACACGGCCGTTTCGGTGTCGCTGGTGTTAAGCGTGATTTCTGTGCACAGGTTAGACGAGTGCACCACCCCCGCGTGTTGCTGCGGGCTGCGGACATTACAAGCGTCTTTGAAAGTGATCCAAGGGTGGCCCGTCTCGAATAGCATCGAGAGCATTTTGCGCCACAGGTCACTGGCAGCGATTTGTTTGCTGGGGGTGATTTCGCCCCGCGCGGCTTGTGCTTCATAGGCCACATAGGCTTTTTCAAAGTCCAAGCCAAAGCGGTCGTGCAAATCTGGTACATCAGACGGCGAGAACAAAGTCCAGCTGCCCTTTTCCATCACGCGGCGCATGAACAAATCCGGAATCCAGTTGGCCGTATTCATGTCATGCGTGCGGCGGCGGTCGTCGCCGGTGTTTTTGCGCAACTCCAGAAACTCTTCAATGTCCAAGTGCCAAGTTTCTAAATAGGTGCAAACGGCGCCCTTGCGTTTACCGCCTTGGTTCACCGCCACTGCCGTGTCGTTCACTACCTTGAGGAAAGGCACCACGCCCTGCGACTCGCCATTCGTGCCCTTGATGTGGCTGCCCATGGCACGCACGCGCGTCCAGTCGTTACCCAAACCGCCGGCGTATTTAGACAGAAGTGCGTTTTCTTTGATGGATTCGTAAATGCCATCCAAATCATCGGGCACGGTCGTCAAATAGCAGCTTGAGAGCTGCGGGCGCAAAGTGCCGCTGTTAAAGAGTGTGGGCGTGCTGCTCATAAAGTCAAACGACGAGAGCACTTCGTAGAACTCAATTGCGCGCGATTCGCGGTCAATTTCGTCCAGCGCCAAACCCATGGCCACGCGCATGAAAAAAGCTTGTGGCATTTCGATGCGCTGCTTTTTGATGTGTAAGAAGTAGCGGTCATACAGGGTTTGCAAGCCCAAATAATCAAACTGCAAGTCCCGTTCAGCAGACAGGGCTTTGCCCATTTTCTCGAGGTCGTACTGGTTCAAGCGCGGGTCTAACAAACCCGCGTCTATGCCTTTTTGGATAAAACCGGGGAAGTAATTCGCATACTCTTGCGCCATTTCCTCTTGGCTAAAGTCTTGACCCAAGACTTCGCGGCGCACCGTATGCAACAGCAAACGCGCGGTCGCGTAGGTGTAATCGGGGTCTTTCTCGATCAAGGTGCGGGCGGCCAAAATGGCGGCTTTGTACACCTCAGCCAAAGGAATGCCGTCGTAAAGGTTTCGGACGGTTTCATTCACGATGGGATCGGGACGCACATCATTGCCCAAGCCAGCGCAAGCCGAGCTGATCAAAGCCAGCAAACGGGCGCGATTGAGCGGGCGTTTTTCGCCGTTTTCAAGGACTTGGATGTCGTTTGCCACCGCTTGTGGCTCAGGCGCTTGGCTGGCGCGCTCTTGCGTGCGGCGCTCGCGGTACAACACATAAGCACGAGCGACTTCGTGGTGGCCCGAGCGCATCAAACCCAGTTCCACTTGGTCTTGCACATCTTCGATGTGGAAAGTGCCGCCGCCCGGACGCGAGCGCATCAAGGCGCGCACGACATTCTGGCTCAGGCCTTCAACCGTTTCGCGCACGCTAGATGAGGCCGAGCCCTGCGTGCCATGCACCGCCAAGAAGGCTTTCATCATGGCAATTGCGATTTTGCTGGGCTCAAAAGCCACGACAGAGCCATTGCGGCGCAAAATTTGGTAGTGCTGCAGGGACTCGGCGCTGAGGGCAAAAGCGGGAGCTGCGGCGGAAGGTTGGAGTTGAGTTGTTTGCATAAGAATTCTAGAAATTGGCTTGAGTACGATGGGAGGGCATTTGCATGAAATACGCTATAGGTAGTGTCTAAACTACGCTGGGCCACTAGCAGTAGTGTACCGCCGAACTTCGCCGCAAGAGCCGATCAGGCGACAAAGCTAGGGTTTTTAGGCAGGCGGTAGTACTTTTTTACGAATACCAAAAAGGCTATATTGCACAGCAGCAAAAGCGCTAAGCCTTGAAATTGCAGGCTTTCTGTCGCGCCACGCTGAATTGATCAAGCCTAGCGCCGCATTTGCTGCCACAAGGCGCGCCCTGCTTGGTCGCGACGCGCCGCATACTGGCCCAATGGCAACACACCCTACAATCAGAGCCTAGTATCAACCCCTAGCGAAAATGTGGCGAACGCCCGACACAACGGTGGATTTTTTGCCTTTGCTGCCATTAAAGAAACATTCTTTCCATGCCTGACGAATTTGAGATTCTAGAAGCTCAGCCCACGGGCAACGCGGCCAAAGCCGCCGTGCGCCCTGACCTCCCATTCATGCGTGCCCACGCTGCGCGTTGGATCGCGCTGGCTTTTGGCGCCGGCTTAGCGCCGTTTGCGCCCGGCACCTTCGGCACGCTATGGGCTTGGGCGGTTTTTGTCTTTCTCAGCCAGTGGGTCGATAGCGCCACTTGGGGCTGGATCATTGCTCTGAGTACGCTCGTCGGTTGGTGGGCTTGCACTTTAACGGCGCGTGACTTGCGCATCGCCGACCCCAGCTGCGTGGTATGGGATGAGGTTTTGGCCTTCTGGCTCATTCTCTGGCTCATCGCCCCGGCGGGTTTCTGGGCGCAACTCGTCGCTTTCCTCTTATTCCGTTACTTTGACGCCGCCAAACCGCAACCCGTGCGCTGGGCCGATCAAGCCTTTAAAGGCGGCGGCTGGCGCGGCGGCTTCGGCATTATTTTTGATGATTTCGTCGCCGCTTTTTGCACGCTACTGGTCATTGCGCTATGGCGCTATGTGGCGGGCTGATGGACGAAAAAATCAGCGACAGCATTGACGCGGCAGCCGCCGCGCGCTGGGCGGAGCGTGCCGACCCGGCGCCGCCGTGGCTGCATGATGAAGTCGGCCTGCGCGTAGCTGAGCGCTTGGAAATACTGCAACTCCACCCCAGCGCTTGGGCCAACTGGCACCACCCGCGCGGCGGACTGGGTTTGCACCAAGCTTTGCAAGAGCGCTGGCCAGATGCAGCGGTTTATTGCCCTGATGTATTGACTATTAATAATATAGCTATTCAGGCAGGTTTGACGAACAAAAATGCCAAAAACACCCTTAAAAAAGGTCTAGATCAACATCCTTTGAAGGCCTTACTGGGCCAAGTGAAAAGCATGTGGCCGGGCAGGCGCACAGCCCGCACGCACGAAGCGCTGCCGCCAGTTGAGGGCGTGCAATGCATCGTTAGCAATATGCTGTTGCACAGCCACGCCAGCCCGCAACTCTTACTGAAGTCTTGGCACCGCAGCTTAGCGACCGATGGCTTGGTTTTTTTCAGCTGTCTCGGGCCTGATACTTTGCGCCCTTTGCAAAATTTGTACCGCGCCCAAGCTTGGGGCCCGCCCTTGCAGCGCTTGGTTGATATGCACGATTGGGGCGACGCTTTGGTCAATGCTGGCTTTGCCACGCCCGTGATGGAAATGGAACGCATCGAGCTGAGTTATTCGAGTGCCGCTGCCCTGCTGGCTGAGCTGCGCGAGCTGGGTCGCAATCTTGCGCCGCAACGCTTTCAAGGTCTGCGCGGCAAGGCGTGGCAAGCACGCTTGGTCGCAGAGATCGAGCAGATCAAAGCTGCCGATGGCCGCATTTATATGCCATTTGAAATCATTTACGGCCACGCCTTCAAGCCACGCCCACAAAACGCGGGCGAGACAGTGATCAGCCTAAACCAGCTGCGCCAAACTTTGCCCAGCCGCCAAACGCCTTAACTGGCGCGGCAAATCTTCAGCATATTGGTGCCGCCGGGCGCGCCCATAGGTTCGCCGCAAGTGATGGCATAGACATCGCCGCTGCCCATGATGCCGCGTGCTTTCAAATGCTCTTCTGCCTCAGACAAAGCACTGTCACGATCAAAGTTGCTGGCCATGAGCAAAGGCTGCACATTGCGGTACATCGCCAATTTGCGCTGCGTCGCCAATTGCGGTGTCAGGGCGTAAATGGGAATGTTGATGCGGTGGCGACTCATCCACAAAGCGGTCGAGCCGCTCTCGGTCAGCGCCACAATCGCTTTCGCGCCTAAGTGATAGGCCGTAAACAGCGCGCCCAAAGCGATCGACTGGTCGATGCGACCAAAAGACAGGCCGGTGAAATCACCGTCAAGCTCCACCACCTCTGCAGCTTCAGCGGCCGCGCAGATTTGCGCCATCTCAATCACGGTTTCGAGCGGGTATTTGCCCGCGGCCGTTTCGCCCGAAAGCATCACGGCATCGGTGCCATCGAGCACCGCATTCGCCACATCACTCACCTCGGCACGCGTGGGCACAGGGTTGGTGATCATGCTTTCCATCATCTGCGTCGCGGTGATGACGATCTTGTCCATCTTGCGCGCCAGACTGATCATGCGTTTTTGCAAAGCGGGCACAGTGGCATTGCCCACCTCAACTGCCAAATCGCCACGGGCCACCATGATGCCGTCGCTGGCGGCCAGAATTTCTTCTAAGCGCGGAATGGCTTCGGCCCGCTCAATTTTGGCAATCAGGCTGGGACGGTGGCCATAGGCGCTACCCGCTACATAAGCGAGTTGGCGCGCCATTTCCATATCGGTTGCCGTCTTGGCAAAGCTGACCGCCACATAGTCGGCCTGAAAGCTCATGGCCGTTTTGATGTCTTCCATGTCTTTGGCGGTCAAAGCCGGTGCGGTCAGGCCGCCCCCTTTTTTGTTAATGCCTTTGTTGTTCGACAGCTCGCCACCCACGGTGACTGAAGTGAACACCTGCTCGCCAAAAACGCGCTCGACCGTGAGCACAATCAAACCGTCATTGAGCAAGAGCAAGTCGCCTACTTTCACATCGCGTGGCAGCTCTTTGTAATCCAAGCCTACGCCGTTGATGTCGCCCACTTCGGTGCGCGAGGCATCCAAAATAAAAGGCTCGCCCGCCATCAGCATGACTTTACCTTCGGCAAATTTGCCGACGCGAATTTTGGGGCCTTGTAAGTCGGCCATGATGGCAACTTCGCGCCCGACTTGGCGTGAGGCTTCGCGCACCAGGTTTGCGCGATCGATGTGGTCTTGGGCCGTGCCGTGGCTGAAGTTGAGGCGCACAACATTAACGCCCGCAGTGATCATGGCCACAATCATCTCTAAACTAGACGATGCGGGGCCGAGCGTGGCAACTATTTTGGTGGCATGAATGGGCATGGTTCTCAGACTTTCTATCAATCGCATGAATCAGGTAAAACGCTCCATCAGGGCTGGGCCGTGTTGCGTTTCCAGATCTTCTAGGCGCTAGTGTACGCTATATTTTTGCTAGCTGCTGTGGCAGCTATGCAAGCGTTTAAGGCCAATAGAGGCTTTAAAATCAATGGAGGCTTGATTCACAATTGTGAGTCTGGCGTGTGCAAGCCTTTGCCCGCCAAGAGCAACGCGAGCAAGCTGCAGCCAAAACAAATGAGCCAAAACACAAAAAAACAAAGCGTATAAACCCACTCGGCCTGCATGCCGCCTTCGTAGCCAAACAGGCTGATGGCGTGCGGGTCTATGGCGGCAAAAAACAGCAGCTCTAAAGCGCAAGCGCCGATAAAACCGGGCCACAAGCTCCACATGAGTTTGTATTTCATGCCGTCTCTCCTTTATTTATCCGTCGCAGCTTGCTGCGCTGCGCTGATTTGCGCAGCTTGGTTGCGCCCTTGGTTGGCAGGCAACATGGAGGTTTCTGCGGCGCTTTGCACATTCACTTGGTCATGCGGCTTGCTGTATTTGTCCACCAAGCCATCGGCATCACGGTAGGCCACATAACCGGTGTAGACAGCGGCCACCACCACGATGGCGGGGCCAGCAATCACCAGCCAGACATAAGGATAGCGATACCAAGGCTTGCGATCGGTTGATGGAGCGGATGAAGGTGTTTGCGTCATGCTACTTTGCTGCCTTAACGAGGAATATAGAAAGCCGCTTTTTCCGTTACCAACTGGCCGCTCGCCGAACGCGTGCGAATTTGTATAGTCTGCGAGCCGGTTTTCGCCTGGGCATCGTAAGGCACGCGCACTTGCAAGACCAACCAGCGCGCCTCAGCCGGGCCCAGGGTCAAGGTATTGTGACCATGTACGCTCAAGCGGGGCAGGCCGCTGGCCTCAAGGGTATAGCTTTGCGGGCTCTCGGTCGTGTTCATCACTTGAACACGGTAGACATTCTCAATCGAGCCGTCATCCACTATGCGCGCCAAAGTCGCGCGATCACGCACCACATTGACTTTGAATTCGCTGCGCAAACCCAAATTGATAAAGAAGGCCAAGACCAAAGCGCACCAAATAGCGGAGTAAATCAAGATGCGCGGCCGCAAAGCGCGGCGGATGATTTCCGCCTTGCCCCAGCCTTGCTTCATCGCATTCTCAGTGCTGTATTTGATCAAGCCTGGGGCGTAGCCCATCTTGTCCATGACATCGTCACACGCATCAATACACAATCCGCAACCAATGCACTCGTATTGCTGGCCGTCACGGATATCAATGCCCGTTGGGCAAACCTGCACGCACAAGGTGCAGTCCACGCAATCACCCAAACCTTTGCTCGCCGGCGCCACGCCGCGCCTGCGCGAACCGCGCGGCTCGCCACGAGCTTCGTCATAGGTCACGGTCAGAGTGTCTTGGTCATACATCGCGCCCTGAAAACGCGCATAAGGGCACATGTATTTGCACACCTGTTCGCGCATAAAGCCGGCGTTGCCATAGGTAGCACCCGCATAAAACAGGGTCCAGAACAAAGCCCAGCCCGTCATTTGCCAAGTCAATGCTTGCTCAAACAATTCGCGTACCGGTACAAAATAGCCCACAAAGGTCATGCCCGTCCACAGGGCAATGCCGATCCAGACCAAATGCTTGAGGCTTTTTTTCCAATAGCGCTCAAATGTATGGCTGGCATCTAAACGCATGCGCTTGAGCCTATCGCCTTCGATCAGGCGCTCCCAGTACATAAAAATTTCGGTGTATACCGTTTGTGGGCAGGTGTAGCCACACCATAAGCGCCCAGCGACAGCGGTGAACAGGAACAAACTCAAAGCCGAGATCACCAGCAAGGCTGCCAAAAAGACAAAATCTTGTGGGTAGAGCACCAAGCCGAAAATATAAAAGCGGCGTGCGTCCAAATCAAAGAGCACCGCCTGGCGCCCGCCCCACTGGAGCCAAGGGCCTAGGTAGTAAACGATTTGCGTGAGCCAAACAAAAACCCAGCGCCAGTTGGTGAAGACGCCTTTGACGCTGCGCGGGTAAATCTTCTTAGCGCTTGCGAATAAATACTGCATCTCCTCTTCATCGACCGCAACCGCATGAATCGGAATGACTTTTTTCGTTTCGCTGCTACTCATATTCGCTCACTTGTTCACGATCGATGACTTCCCTGCATATTTTTTATTCCCACCACTGGCACCGCGCTGACAGCAAACTGTCAGGCGACGCTCTAATTGCTCTTGGCGCTCACGCCGTTGTTCGACATGCCCCAAACATAAGCCGCTAGCATCTTGATTTGCGTGTCGTCGTAACGGTCTTTTTGCGCCGGCATTTCGTTCGTTTTGCCGTTGTTGATCATGTGCGTGATGAGCGACTCGCCATAGCCATGCAGCCAAATTTTGTCTGTCAAATTAGGTGCGCCCAAGGCTGTATTGCCTTTGCCATCCATGCCGTGACAAGCAGCGCAAACACCAAACTTGGCTTTACCCAAACCAGCCCGTACCGAATCATGCGGCGTGTTCGACAAACTCAGTACATAGTGCGAGAGGTTGCGAACATCATCCGCCGAACCCACGGCCGATGCCAAAGGTGGCATCACGCCCACACGCCCTTGGGCAATGCTATGCACTATCGCTGCCGGATCATCACCATAAAGCCAATCCTTGTCGGTCAAATTCGGAAAGCCTTTCGAGCCACGCGCATCGGCGCCATGGCACAAGGCGCAGTTATTCAAGAACAAGCGCTCTGCAATCTCCATGGCTTTCGGGTCTTGCGCCAAACTGGCTACATTTTGATCATGGAAAGTGGCGTAAGCGGGCGCCGCATCCGCCAGCGCTTTGGCGCGCTCTTCTTGCCACTCTTTCACCTGGGTCCACTTGGAACTGCCCTCATAAGTGCCCAAGCCGGGGTAATACCAAAGGTACCAAGACGCCGTAGCGATGGTGATGAGGAACAAACCCACCCACCACATCGGCAAGGGGTTATTCAGCTCGCGCAAGTCATCATCCCAAACATGGCCGGTCGAGTTGTCGTCGTGTTTTTTGACCTTTTTAAAGCCCGCAAAAATCAACAAGAGCAAGCAGCCCGCCACGCCCGCGACACTGATGATCGTGATGTAGTACGACCAAAAACTACTGGTGAAATCACTCATACATCTACCTCTATCTCTTTACTTTATTGGGGCGGTGCTGATTCTTCGAAGGGCAAATTGGCCGCTTCATCGAAACCTTTTTTACTCTTGCTCGACCACGCCCAAAGGAAAATGGCGATAAATAGGATCAAGCCCAAGATCATGACCAGACTGCGCAGAGTATTGATTTCCATCACCGGTCCTTTGTCTCGTTTATTTCAGGGCGCGGCCTAGGCTTTGCAAATAAGCAATCACGGCATCCATCTCCGTTTTGCCTTCTAGCTGCGCCGGAGCCGCTGTGATCTCAGCATCCGAGTAAGGCACACCCACAGCACGCAGAGCGCGCATTTTGGGCTGCACGGTCGCGGGTTCTAGCGGCGCGCTTTCCAGCCAGCTGTAAGCGGGCATATTAGATTCAGGCACCAAATCGCGCGGATTATTCAAATGCACACGGTGCCATTCGTCGTTGTATTTGCCGCCAACACGGTGCAAATCAGGGCCGGTGCGTTTGCTACCCCATTGGAAAGGGTGGTCATACACAAACTCGCCCGCAACCGAGTAATGGCCATAGCGCAAAACCTCGGCGTGGAAGGGGCGAATCATTTGCGAGTGGCAGTTGTAGCAACCCTCACGCACATAAATATCGCGCCCTATCAGTTGCAGCGGTTCAAGCGGTTTAACGCCCTCAATCGC
>CAZUUN010000044.1:0-11462 GCA_964622735.1 uncultured Burkholderiaceae bacterium
GCGCCCGAAGCCAAAACCGACATGCCCGCCAAACCCGGCAGACGCGAGAGCTGGGGGCCCAAGTTTTTCACAACCACCTCTTGGTTGCCCAAGACCTCGTCCACATGCACCGCTATGCGCTGCGCAGCGGAGCGGAAGACCACGACAGGCGTGGTGCGCCCTGGTGGCTCGATGCTGGCCGGTGAAGCTTGCAATAAAGCGCCTGCCCACTGGAAGTCCAGCTTCTCAGCACCATAAAGCACGCTGCCATCCGCATAGGCTTGGGCCAGTTCTTGTTGGCTAAAGCGTCGCACAATTTCTAGCAAGTTCGCAGGTACGCCAAAGAACAAATTACCCGCACGCACCATCACCACTTGCGTGACCGCTGTGGTTAAGGGTAGCACCAGCTTGAAGTTGGAGCCTTTGGCGCGCTCAGAACTTGTCTCTATGCGGCCACCCAAACTTTGTACTTCGCTTTTGACCACATCCATACCGACGCCACGACCAGAAATGGCAGTCACTTCTGAAGTGGTGGAAAAGCCTGGCAGGTAAATCAAATTAAAGATTTCGCTGTCACTGAGCTGCGCCCCTTCTTGTATCAGACCCTGCTCCCGCGCTTTTTCTAAAATGCGAGCAACATTGAGGCCGGCGCCGTCATCTTTGAACTCAATCGCAACGTCATTGCCCTCTTGGTGCACAGTGATCGTGATAGTCCCCGCAACCTCTTTGCCTGCCGCTTGGCGCTCGGCTGCAGACTCAATGCCATGCGCTACGCAATTGCGCAGCAGATGCTCAAACGCAGGCGTCATGCGCTCTAGCACGCCACGGTCGATTTCAATCGACGCGCCGACAATGTCCAATCGCACTTGCTTGCCCGTGTCTTTGCCTGCTTGGCGTATGACGCGGTACAAGCGCTCAGAGATCGAGTCAAACTCCACCATGCGCGTGCGCAAGAGATCGCGCTGCAACTCTCGCGTTTGCCGCGCTTGCGCAATCAGCGCGCCTTCGGTTGCATCCACAATTTTTTGCACATTGCGCTGTACGGTGGCCACGTCATTGACGGATTCGGCCATCATGCGTGTTAACTCTTGTACGCGTGTGAAACGATCAAACTCTAGCGGATCAAAGGTCTGCGCAGTGTCTTTAGACAGAGCCAAGCGCGATTGCATCTGCGACTCGGACTGCACCTCGATATCACGCAAATGTTGGCGCAAACGCTCCAAGTTCACCGTTAAATCAGTTACCGCACTGCGCAACTGAATACCGATTTCGTTTTCCAACTTGGCACGGGTGATCATGACCTCACCCGCTTGGTTCACCAAACGGTCTAACAAGTGCGAGCGCACGCGCACTGTTTGCGATGCCGCTTCACTGGCGCGCAACACATAAAGTTGTCGCGCTGGCAAAAGCGATTCGCCTGCGGTTGCAGCATCGGCGTTGCGTTCGTTCTGCTCAAGAGCCGCGTCTACAGAGAGACCAAAATCTGTAGACCGTTCTGGCACTTCTTGCTCTAGAGGCGCAGCCTCGACCAAAGGCTCAGGTATCGACGGTGTTTCGGCTTGATTTTTGACGCGCTCGCGCAAAGCTTCGAATTCGAAACTGATATCGTCAAATTTGATGAGCAAGCCATCGATTTCGTGTGCGGGCACTCCCTCGGCGCCCAGCATTTCAATCGAAGACTCCATGCGGTGAGCCATTTCGCCCAAACGCATGGCGCCCGCCAAACGCGAACTGCCTTTGAGCGTGTGCAAAACACGCAGAATCGCACCGCGTGGCTCTGTATCAGCAGCATTGCTTTGCCATTGGCGCAGCGAGGCGCTTAATTCGGGCAAGAGCTCGTGCGCTTCATCCTCAAAAATCGGAAAGAGGTATTCATCAATGGCATCTTGCGCATCGATATCGTCGTCATGATGGTGTGACAACTCGGCCGACAGCGGCTCATGCACCACAACGGCATTCGCTGGCGCAAAGGCAGGGGTGAAAACTGCAACCGACGCAGTCAGTTCTGCAGCGGCATCGAGCTCCATTGCAGGTTCGGCTTGCTCTGGCTCTGCCGCCACAGCATCTACTGGCTCGACTATTGCTTCAGCGGTAAGCAAGTCTTCCGCATCCAAATGCATGCGCTGCATGCCAGAATTTACTGCTGGCTCTTCATTCAACACGGCGTGAACGGCTGCCACCAAACGCTCTTGCGGTTCGCTCAAAATACCTGCAGCGAATTGGTGCAACATGCGGCGAATTTCCTCTGCCGATGCGCAGTAAGTTTCTGCAAACCGATGAGCCTCAGCTTCCGCGCCCAAATTATGATCGCGCAACAGGCAATGCTCAAGAGCTCGCGCAAAAGTAGACAGGCTCATAAAGCCCACAGTGCCTGATGTGCCAGCAATGGAGTGCACCAGCGACACGCAAGAATCTGGAACTTCGCGCCCATTTTCCAGCGCCCATTCAGACAGCTCTGCTACTAGGCGACGCGACCATTCATCTACCTCGCTCAAAAACATGTTGTAGAGCGGTATATTGATGCGCAAGTCCCCTATCGATTTATATTGGTCATCGTCATTGGGCTCAGCGCCATCCTCGGACTCGGCCGCAAGCGCTTCAACTTCGGGCAACTCAATTACAGGTGCTTGTAAATTTTTCTCCGCAGTGTCTAAAGAGTCCGCAAAAGCCGAAGCTTGTGCACCTACCTCAGCGACTTCCGCGACAGATTCGGCTTCTACTACAGGGGCCAAATCACCCCAATCCACATCGGGTAAAGCTGGCGCCGTCAGAGCCAAGTCAGCAAAATCAGTCCCTTCCGGGCTTGTGAATTCTTCAAATCCGGCCATGACATCAGCTGGAGCCGCAGAATGCTCTTCAACGGTCAAAGTAGTGGCTTCAGCTTCAACAGCTGCCGTATCAAAAGTCAGCGGCAGCAAGCGCTGCTCATGGGTCAGCGCTTGCGCGCTTAACTGGAAAGGCTCGGGCGTGTAAGGACCATCGTTGCGCGCATTCGTTAAGCAGGAAATCCAGTTAGAAAATTCCTGCATGGCCTGGCGACAAAGCGCCAGCATGTCAGCATTGGCAGGCTTAGAGTCCGCCAGCCATAAATTTAAAACTTGTTCCATGGACCAAGCAGCTTCACCAAAGCTGTTGAGGCCAACCATGCGCGAGCTGCCTTTGAGCGTATGAAAGGAGCGACGCAAGGTGGTCAACTCACCCGTATTCGTGGGGTCAGTCTCTAGATTATCCAAGGCGCCTAGGCCTTGGCCTGTCACCTCATTGGCCTCTTCTAAGAAAATGGCCAACAACTCTTCGTCAATATCATCTAAAGGGTTAGACGCGACGAGCACAGAGGCCGTTGCGCCTGAGTCGGCCTCCAGCGTCAGCGTGCTCTCTGTCGGTGCAGCATCCATACTGACAACAACATCGCTTGTTTCGGGCTGCGGACTGAGAACAGGTGCATCCGATTCAGCTTCAGTAGTCGGAATAGTCGTCGTGGGAAAATCAAATGACAGATCGTCGGCTGCCGCTGGCGCAGCAGCATTTTCAGATGCCTGTTGTGCTTGGAAAGCAGACATTTTCGTTGTCGCCGCAAATAGTGAATCAGAAGAAACACTCAAGGGCTGATCCGTGACACTCAATTCAGCAGGCACTTGCGCCACTTCTACGAGGCTCTCAGGCGCTGCAATATCAAACGCAAAATCCAAATCCGCCGGCACATCTATTTGCTGGGAAGTCGTGTTTACCGCAGCAGACAACTCCTCGACCTCCATCTCGGGCATTGTTAATCTATTTGCCGCCCGACCCATCAAAGGCTTGAGCTCTTTCAGATCGGCATCATATGTAAAGAGTTTTTTGGCCAGCACTGGCTGATAACTCAACATATCAATCAAGAAGCCCAAGGCGCCAAGATTGATACCAATTTTTTCAAAAACACCCGAGCTTTGGGCTTCATCTATCGACAAACTCTGAATCGCGATCAGCTCAACATGCTCACGCATCCATTGCACCGACTTGATCGCGTCATCTAAACCCAAGACTGACAGCACGCCGCGCATTTGACTCAATTGTCCTGGCACTTGTTGCAGCGGCGTCAGGTCTTCCGTGTTGCGGAAAAACTGATCCATCAGCTTTTCAAGTTCACCCAAAGTGACTTTGAGCTCGCCAACGACACTACCCATATTTTGTCTGTCACTGACTTTGCGATAGAGGTCCTCCATCCATACCTCTAGCGGCTGCGCCGTACCACCCTGTTGCGCATTCGCAATGCGCTCGGCCAAGCGCGAGGTACGAGCTTCCAGCTCCGGATTTGCAAGGTCAGCATCTTCTAGAACGGCCTCTGAGTACAACAGACCAGTGGCCACTTCCATCGCTACACCAGGCTCTGGCGGTCGCCCTTGGCGCACCAACGCATCCGAAACATCCGTCAATGATTTCGCCAAATCCGCGCCATTGGGAAACAATTTGGCAATCGACTCTGCAATCGCTTCAATCTGGTCTTTGACCAGTTGGTATTTGTTCGACTCGCCCGCCGTAACCAAAGACCAAGTCTCCTTTACTGCTGCAATACGCTTGCGCGCCTGTGCCAACATGGCCGGGTCGTAATTACCAAACAAGCGCTTGCTGTAGTCGACAGGTTCGTAGCCAGTCAGTCCATAAGCGGCCAAGACCGCAGCTACGCTAGCGGGCAGTGGCCCTGGCTTGCGGGCGTGCGCACAGAAAAAAAGCAAGTCCTGCGCTAAACGCACATTAATAGCTTTGCTGTCCTTTAGTTGCTCACTCGCTTGCAGCAAAATACCCGTTGCAGTGCGCTTAACAAAAGCATCAGCTGGCAAGAGTTTGTGTGCAATCGCGTCAAAAAAGGCCGAAGCCATTGCCCACAGTGAGGCCTGCTGGCTGCTGAGTTGCGTGGACAGCGAAAGATTTGCTGTGATAATGCGCAAAGTTTCGGCGGCCGCCCCATCCAGCGAGCGCATCACCGACAAGAGCGGTACATCCATGCTTGAGCGTACGCGCTCATCCAAATCAAGCGCCACAGCACTACTGACAGGTGCAATGGCCGACCAGCGCCAAGTGTGCTCCCACAAATCAGCAGGATGTATACGAGCGGCGCCTGCGAGCTGTTGAACCTCGGCATACTGCGAAAAAAGACCTACGGCCGAAGTTTTACGCCCCGCCAGCATGCCTTCCAAATAAGCGATGAGCGCAAAGCCTGCTTTCTCCAAAGTCCCAGCAGCTTCATCACTGCACAACTCTGGGCTTTGGATAAATTTTTGAACTGCAGCTTCCATGCCACGCAAAACTTGCGCAGGCTGCTCCAAATCCACCATCTCTAAGGCACCAACCACTTGATGCAACTGCTGCTTAGCCAGACGCAATTGGCTCGAATCGATATTCGCCAAATCCGTACCTCGCGCTTGAGCCGCGTCACGCACAAAGCGTTTGAGCGTTTTCGTCGAGGCCTCAAGTGAAGTGCGAACTTCATCCAGAACCCATGCCAACGGACCGAGATCGTTGAGCACAGGCTCTTGATGTGTGGAATTAAGTGCTGCCATGGATATGTTAAGACTGGTTAATCGGGTGCAAGTTATGCGATCTTGAAGCGCGAAACCGACTGGCGTAACTCTTCTGCCATGCGGTTCAGTTCCCGTACTTGGTCGGCAGTAGCGCGCGTACCAGCACCAGTTTGCTCGGTTACCGCAAAAATGTGTTGGATATTGGCAGCCACCACGTTAGCGGACTCGGCTTCTTTCGAAGCAGCTTCCGAAATTTCTTGAATCAAATCGGCAAGACGGCGTGAAACGCTGTCAATCTCAGTCAGGGCAGAGCCTGCGTTGTCTGACAATTTGGCACCTTCGACCACACCTCGAGTCGAACGCTCCATCGCGGCAACGGCATCTTGCGTATCCGTTTGAATGGTCTTCACCAGAGCGGCAATTTGTTTGGCTGCATCCGCAGAGCGCTCGGCCAAACGCTGCACCTCTTCCGCAACGACCGAGAAGCCGCGACCAGCCTCACCAGCCGAAGCGGCTTGGATCGCAGCGTTCAAGGCCAGCACGTTCGTTTGTTCCGTGATGTCTGAAATCAACTCGGTAATCTCACCAATTTCTTGCGAGGACTCACCCAGACGCTTAATGCGTTTTGAGGTATCTTGGATTTGATCGCGAATGGCATTCATACCGCCGATCGCATCCTGCACCGCCTGCAAGCCAGACTCTGCCGCTTGCAGCGATTGGCGCGCAACGTTGGCAGACTCTTGCGCCTGACCAGATACGCGGTTAATGCGGCCTGCCATATCCAGTACCGATTGACCCGTTTCGCGAATCTCACGCAACTGTTCAGTCGATGCAGCCAGCAACTCGGTTGAAGTGCTCTCTACGTTCGCAGTCGTTTGCGCCACACGCGTCGCCGTGTTCTGCACGTTACCCACCAAAGAGCGCAACTCTTCCACCGTATAGTTCACCGAGTCAGCAATCGCGCCCGTAATATCCTCTGTCACTGTCGCCTCTTGGGTCAAATCACCCTCAGCCACGCTTTGCAACTCATTCATCAAACGCAAAATCGCCGCTTGGTTGGCATCATTGATGCGCTTGGCTTCAAACTCTTGCTGCTGGGCTTCGCGCTTTTGGCCTTCGGCCAATTTTTGACGAACGACACCGTCACGCACTTGCAAGCGCACCAAAGCCCAACCGACCAAGCCCGCCAACAGCAATGGCAACGCTAAAGCCAAAGCGTTTTTCCAATCCAAACCCGCATCTTTAGACAAACGGCTTTGCAAACTCTGCATGTCTTTGCGCAAAGACTCGCTCTCGTTCAAAATATTGGCATTCGCCTCACGCGCAGAAACCAAACCGGGCAAGTTATCCAAAATAGAGCTAGACTCTTTGCGCATTTCTTCATATTGCTTGAGCAAGGCATCGAGTCGTTCTCGCACTTGCGGGTCCTTAGTGGCCGCGAGCTTGAGATCTTCGTCGCCGTTCAGCAAGCCCTCTGCATTTTCTTTAAAGGCGTTCAAGTCTTTGCCCAAGAGAAAAACGCCCTCAGGGCTGACGCCCTCAGCCGTCAGAAACTCGTTGGCAGACTTGCCGATGCGCTGGGTCAACATGACCAACTGACCCGTAGCAGCAATCTCACCCTGCGGCGCATTTTGCGACAGTTTGAGCGCAGCAATGGTTTCGGCAATTTCTAGCAAGTCTGATGATTGGCGGTTCACATTGCGCAGAGAAACACCCACTTTCGCCAACACATCAGAGTGTTGCAAAATGGTCTTGGCGCTGCCTACGGTCGATTGAACTTTGACATCAATGGCCTGAATACTGGGCTGTAGATCACCACTCAAAGCAGACACTTCACCATCGCCCTCCTTCAGCTGGCTCACACCCTTGTCGAGCGCTTTGTAGCTGTCTTCTACATCTTTAATGCCCTGTGCGTCACCCACCATCGCCAAAGAAACTGACTTGGCTAAGCGTTGCGACTGCATCAGCGCTTCGCCCGTTGCTGCCACTTGCGCAGATATTTTGTTCGACTTATTCAGCGTCAGCGCCGCCAAAACGACGAAGGACACCAAGCTCAAGATAACCAGAATAATGCCCGCATTGCGCACCAAAACAGCAGGACGGCGACCCAAAACAGGCAAGGTGACATAGTCCACATCATCCGCAGCCGCATCTTGGCTGGCGGCGCTAGACATTTCGGTGTAACGACTCTCGTAACCGCTGAGACCCGCCATTTCAGTATCCGCGCGATGACCCTTGCCCACATCCAAGGAGGAGCCAGCAACACGGGCACTTTTCTTGAGTGTCGATTTAATACGTTCAATGAGAGACATAACCACCAACCTTTTCGTTTTCACACAGCAATTAAAGAAAAACATAAAAGCCCAACAATCGCTCGATCGCTGGGTGCCTTTATCAACTTCCTATCATTAAGAAATTTGTCGCCGTCGCCAACGCCTGCAAGTTCAGCTCTTGCCAACCTTGGCCCGCCGCGTCGTAATACACCGCACCTAAGAAGTCCGAGGCATTCTCTGGAGCCGGCTCTACGCGCACATAGTCACGCGTATTGCGCAAGCCAACCAAACGACTCACCAGCAGCGCACTATTAACTTCCAAGATGGCATTGAACGCGATATAACGCGCATCTTGCCGAGCAGACTCGGCCAACAGCTTATTGGCGACAGGCACACCACCGAGAAAAGCACTCAAATCCACCACGCCATATAAGCCACCACGCAAATTGGCGACACCGGCAAACCAAGGCAAGGCGTAAGGCACTTTTTGCGCAGCCGCAGGCGAAAAAATCTCACCCGCCAGCTCTAGTGGTAGCAAGAACTTGAAATCCCCCGCCTCAACCGCCAACCAAGATGCGATGACGCCTTGGCTTTGCGCTTGCTGCAACCTCTCCGCTAGGCGCGTCTGCAGTCCTCGTAGTGCCTCTCGCTTGGCCATAAGTATTCTTTTTCTATTGACTAAATTCCAACTCTAACCAGCGCAAGCTCACTCGAGCGAGCGTATCTTGCCCAGCAACATCTCGGCGTTCACCGGCTTGGTCACATAATCACGCGCGCCCTGGCGCATGGCCCAAACACGGTCAGTCTCTTGGTTTTTGCTGGTACACATGATGACCGGCAAATCCGTAAAACGCGGATCGCGGGTGATGGCACGGGTCAGCTGGAAGCCGTTTTGCCCAGGCATGACCACATCCATCAAAATCAAATCGGGCTTTTCTTCATCCAGGCGCTTGAACGCCTCTTCAGCGCCCTCAGCCGTGCGAACAGAAAAACCGTTTTTGATCAGGATATCGGAAATAAACATGAGTTCAGTTTTGGAGTCATCGACTACCAACACATTCTTGATCGCCATCCTAAGCTCCTTGGTCCAACACGCCAAACTGTTTAACGGCTTGCAACAGCTGGTCTTTTGTGAAGGGTTTGGTTAAATATTCTTCAGATCCCACCATGCGCCCACGCGCTTTGTCAAAGACGCCATCTTTCGATGACAGCATGATGATGGGGGTTGCCGCAAACTTCTCATTGCGCTTGATGATGGCGCAGGTCTGATAGCCATCGAGGCGTGGCATCAGAATGTCGCAAAAGATGATGTGCGGTTGAAAGTCATTGACTTTGGACAAGGCATCAAAGCCGTCTTCTGCCAGCAAGACCTCGTGACCGCCTTGCTTGAGAAAAATCTCAGCACTGCGTCGTATTGTGTTGCTGTCATCAATGACTAGCACTTTATATCCTGAGCTTTCTGCCACCCAACGCTCCTTTGTGTTTTTATACTGTTTGATGCTTTGTAGACGGCGTTTTGAGCAAACGCGGCCTCAAATCTCAACCATCTCAAAGTCTTCTTTACGGGCGCTGCACTCGGGGCAGACCCAGTTCATGGGGACATCTTCCCATTTTGTACCTGCAGGGATACCGTGGTCCGGATCACCTTGAGCCTCATCGTAGATCCAACCACAAATCAAACAAATCAAGGTCTTAGTTGCACTTGCTGTACTCACTTCACACGCTCCAAATAAAATCAGTGTGCACTATTCTATAGTCAGATATAGACCGCTAAACCAATGCTATTCTATCGATAGCTATCATCTTGCCAAGCTACGGCCCACAATAGGCAAATGCTTTGACAAAATAGCAACACCCCCGAAAAACCCCTATTCCCCTAGCTTAGAACTTTGCCCATGAACGATAAAACCACCAATACCGCTTTATTCGAACGCGCCCAGCGCAGCATCCCCGGCGGGGTTAACTCGCCCGTGCGCGCCTTCAAGGCCGTAGGCGGCACACCGCGCTTTATTCAAAAAGCGCAAGGTGCTTATTTTTGGGATGTGGAGGGCCAGCGCTACACCGACTACATCGGCTCTTGGGGGCCGATGATTTTGGGCCATGGCCATCCGCAAGTGTTGGCCGCAGTGCAAGCCGCAGCGCTGGAGGGTTTTTCTTTTGGCGCACCCACCGAACGCGAGGTGGAAGTGGCCGAGACCATCCAAGCCCTCATTCCGCACATCGACATGGTGCGCTTGGTTAGCTCAGGCACTGAAGCGACCATGAGCGCAATTCGGCTCGCTCGCGGCGTTACCAGTCGCAATGTGCTGATCAAGTTTGAAGGCTGCTATCACGGCCATGCCGACAGCTTGCTGGTCAAAGCGGGCTCAGGCTTGGCAACCTTTGGCAACCCCACCAGCGCCGGCGTGCCTGAGAGCGTGGCACAAGACACGCTGGTTTTGGAATACAACAACCTGGCGCAACTCGACGAGGCATTCAGCCTGCACGGCGAAAAAATCGCCTGCATCATCATCGAGCCCATCGCTGGCAATATGAATTTTGTGCGCCCCAGCGCCGCGTTTATGCAGCGCTGCCGCGAGCTGTGCACCCAACACGGTGCATTGTTGATTTTGGATGAGGTGATGACTGGTTTTCGCGTCGCGCTAGGCGGCGCGCAATCGGTGCTGGGCATCACGCCCGATATCAGCGTCTTTGGCAAAGTGATAGGCGGCGGCATGCCCATGGCGGCTTTTGGCGCCAGCCGCACCATCATGGAGCACTTGGCACCCTTGGGCCGGGTCTATCAAGCAGGCACTTTGAGTGGCAACCCTGTCGCCACCGCCTGCGGCCTAGCCACACTCAAACTCATTCAACAAGCAGGGTTTTATGAGCAGCTGCACACCATGACGCAGCGCTTGTGCAATGGTTTGGCACAGGCGGCGGCCCAAGCGGGCGTGCCTTTTTCCAGCGACCAAGAAGGCGGCATGTTTGGCTTTTTCTTCTTGCCGCAACTGCCACAGAATTACACACAGGTTATGCAGTCTGATGGCGCGCTGTTCAACCGCTTCTACCACGGCATGCTGGACCGCGGTGTTTACTTTGCGCCCGCCCTGTACGAGGCGGGCTTCATCAGCAGCGCCCACACCACTGCCGACATAGACGAGACCATCAGCAAAGCGGCGGAAGTATTTGCCAGTTTGTAAAAGCCATTAATATTTTTTTGATAGCTGCTCAGGCAGGCTTGACGAGCTTAAATGCCAAAAACACACTAAAAACGCCACATAAGGTGCCTAGTGCAAGCCTTCATCTGCTGCTTTAAAGCAATTTCAAGACTGTTTTTGCGGTTTTAGGCCGTCAAATCTGCCTGAGCAGCTATTAAATTAGTTGCACTCTCAACTCTTCGCGGCCTCGGGTCTACCCTATAATCGGCCGCGTTGGTGCTTCGTCTGCTGCTTTCTCGCGGCGGACAGTTCAACGAGAAGCAGAGGGAGGAGCCACCATCTTGGTGCGCCGATCTAAGCTGCGCTGCCCCCGCAACAGTAAGCGGTTCAAATGTCGTCTTAGACATTTGTGCGCTGGATCCTCAAGCCACTGAGTTCTTGCAACTTGGGAAGGCGATCCAGCGATATGCCGCCAGCCTGGATACCGGCCAACAAGGCGATGGTGCGTTTTTCGCACTGTCTTATGCTGCCCGCGGCGGGGTACCCGCGGCGCAGTGCGTATTCCTGCTTTA
>CAZUUN010000045.1:0-11364 GCA_964622735.1 uncultured Burkholderiaceae bacterium
CTGAGCAGCTCATTTTTTGATAGTGAAAAAAATCGATTTTTCGGCAAAAATAGCCTTACAAAACATCCCGCATTCTAAAAAAACCAGTCCCTAGGCCGCCCAGCGCGATTTCTGCCAGCTGCGCTTGGCGTATCGTGTGGATTTTCAACTCGATATTCAGCGCCATGCCAGCCAAAGGATGGTTCGCATCGAGCACCACATGTTCGGGGTACACCTCGGTCACGATCCACACATGCTCATCGGGCAAAACCACATCGGGCTTGCCTGGCAAATCCAGCATGGCATCGCCCTCGGCCACACTCGCATCGCAGTCCTTGCGCGCAACCAACTGCACCAACTCTTCGTCATAGTCGCCAAAGGCCGCTTCCGGCTCTAGGTGCAGGCTCAGTGTTTCGCCCTTGCGCTTGTCATGCAAGGCATGCTCCATCTCATGCGGCAAATCGCCCGCACCCAATAAGAATTCAACAGGCTCTTCCAGCACATCCAGCACTTCGCCTTGCGCGTCGCTTAAGGTCCAGGTCAAGGCTAAAACGCACTGCGGCGTCACAGCTTCTAATATTTGGGGTTCTATCGTGTCAGTCATAGTGCGACAATTGTCCCATGAATGTGCAAGCCCAAAAGAACTCCATGATCGATATACCTTTGCAACTGCTGGGCGGTTTAAGCCCCGCGCAATTTATGCGCCGCCATTGGCAAAAAAAACCGCTGCTGATACGCAATGCGATCTCGCAGTTCCGGCCTTTGCTCACCGACAAAGAGCTCTTGGCCTTGGCTGCAAATGAGAATGTTGAATCGCGCCTGTTGCAACAAAACGGTAAAAACTGGGAACTGACACACGGCCCGCTGCCCAAACTGCCCCCCTTGCAGCAAAAAGGGTGGACCGCCCTATTGCAAGGCATGGACGCACAGCACGAAGCCGTGCGCGCGCTCTTAGACCAATTCCGCTTTTTACCCGACGCTCGGCTCGATGATGTGATGATCAGTTACGCCAGCGAGGGCGGCGGTGTCGGTCCGCATTTTGACTCTTACGATGTGTTTTTGCTGCAAGCGGCGGGCCGCAGACGCTGGCAAATCAGCGCGCAAGACGATTTGCGTTTGCGCAAAAATTTGCCCTTGAAGATTTTGCAGAAATTCGTGCCCGAGGAAGAGTTTGTGCTCGAACCTGGGGACATGCTCTATCTGCCCCCGCATTACGCCCACGATGGCGTGGCGCTGGATGCTGGCTGTCAAACCTACTCCATCGGCTTTTATGCGCCCAGCAACGCGCAATTGGCCGCTACGCTCTTCCAGCGTTTAGCCGAAGTGGCCGAAGACGAAATTGAATTGCCGCTTTTGTACGCCGATGCACAACAAAAGCCGGTGACAGAAAGCGCGGCTATTCCTGCAGGCTTGCAAAAATTCGCGCTGCAGAGCGTACAAAACCTGATCAAAAACCCGCAGCTGCTGCATGAAATGCTGGGCGAACATTTAAGTGAACCCAAAGAAAACATTTGGTTCGAAGCCCATCCCAGCCCCAAAAATTGGCAAGTATTGACACTCGCCCGCGCCAGCAAAATGCTCTACGACCAAGACTGCGTGTACTGCAACGGCGAAAGCTGGAATGCAGCGGGCAAAGACGCGGCCTTGCTGCAAAAACTAGCCAATGCGCGCCACATCCAGCGCAGTGATTTTGACAAAGCCAGTGCCAGTGCGCAGCAATTGTTGGGCGAGTGGTTGGCTCAAGGCTGGGTCGTGGCGCGCTAAACACGGCAAGCCGCACCTTGTGCGGGGCGCAGCGTGGTCACTTTTGGTTTAAACGCGTTTGAGTGAAATGCGCACCAACAGGCCAGTGGGTTTCGCGTGCAGAAAAACCATGCGCCCACCTAAACGGCGCACGGCTTTCTCGACTATGGACAAACCCAAACCCGCACCCGTGGCCGAGGTGCGTACCGCATCACCCCGGAAAAAAGGCTTGGTCAAATCGCCCAGCATGTTTTTAGGCACGCCAGGGCCTTGGTCTTGAATTTCTATCGCGGTGTATTCGTTGTTTTCGTTATAGACCTTGATATGCACCTGGGCAAAGTCTTGACCGGGCGTTTTGCCATATTTGCGCGCGTTTTCGAGAATGTTCGCAATCACGCGCCCCAAATCCACATCATCGGCTTGCACCACATACTCGCCACCAATCTCCAGCTGCAACTGCAAGTCACTAACCCCCTCATAGGTGTACTGAAACATGCGCAACAGCTCTTTGAGCATCACCGGCTGCAAGCTCGCTGGCCCGGGGCGGGCGTATTCTAAAAACTTATCGATGATCATGTCTAACTGCTCGATATCACCGATCATGTGGCCGCGCGCCGCCTCATCCTGCACGCTCATCTCGGCCTCTAGGCGTAAGCGCGCCAAAGGCGTGCGCAAATCGTGCGAAATACCAGCCAACATGACCGCGCGGTCTTGTTCCATATCGCCAATTTGATTAACCATGCTGTTAAAGACACTGTTGACCTCGCGTACGCCCTCGAACTTGGACGATTCGTTTAAACGGCTGGCGCTGAAATTGCCTTGGCGCACCATGCGCAAAGCCTCCACGATCTGCACATAGTGGCGGCTGAGTTCGCGCGCAATCAGCGCCGCGCCCAGCAGCGACAAAGCCAATGCGAGGCCCACCCAAATAGCGACGGAGTGCATTTCCACCTTGCCCACTTCGGTTTGCTTCACCGAAACCCAATAGGCCTTATTACCGACTTGGTAGCGCGTCCATGGCCCCACATCGCCATTCAAACTTCCGGCAAAAGCCAAGCCTTCGATGAGCTCATCGCTCAAGCTCTTTTGTATCAATCGGCTGAGCAGATCCCTTGGTGCAGGGCTGATTTGATCGCTTGCATGCGCGGGCCGTATGCGCAATAAGCTATCTGAATTGATTCCGGCGAGCAGGGTTTGGTGCTCAAAAGCATCTGTGTGCATCAATGCACTGCGAGAAAGCATGACAATTTCGCTCACCGCTTCCGCGTTGGTGCGTGTCGCCGCTTCGTCGCGTACATGGCGCACAATTTGCGACCACAAGGCAACGGCGATGAAGAGCAAGAGTGCGATTAAGAAGAAGGTGCGCAAGAATAAGCGCCAGCTTTGCGAACGCTGGCGGGCGCGATCACGCTGATCGGCCTCGTGAAAAGCCGTCGTGTCGCCATAAACAGCCTGCGAGAAGCCGCCGCCATCTCGCTCAGTGTCTATTTGCGCCGCGGCTGTGCGGGTATCGCTCAAAAGTGTGCCACTCTTCAATGAAGCATCCGCCGCTCTTTAAGGCGCGGGCTGCTTCGTGCTTTTGTCATCCGGCACAAAAATATAGCCCACCCCCCAAACCGTTTGGATAAAACGCGGTGAGCCTTGCCCGTCCTCTATCAGCTTGCGCAAACGCGAGACTTGGACATCGAGGCTGCGGTCAAAGTGCTCAAAAGCCTTGCCGCGTGCCAACAGCGAGAGCTTTTCGCGCGAGAGGTGCACATGCGGGTTGCGCGCCAAGGCTTTGAGCATGCTGTAGTCGCCAGTCGTCAAAGGCACTTCAACGCCCTTTTTCTTCAGGCTGCGGTTGTGGATGTCAAAAACGAAGTCACCAAAGGCCAACACCTCGCTGGCCGTCGTGCCCACTTCACTGCTGGGGCTGCGTCGCATCACAGCGTTGATGCGAGCCAGTAATTCGCGTGGGTTAAAGGGCTTGGCCAAATAGTCATCGGCCCCGACTTCGAGGCCCACGATGCGATCGACTTCGTCGCCTTTAGCGGTGAGCATGATGATGGGAGTGCTGTCGCCTTTTTGGCGCAGGCGCTTGCAAATCGACAGTCCATCTTCGCTAGGCAGCATCAAATCCAGAACGATCAGATTCGGCTTGTGATTGCGCAAACACTCGTCCATCTCTTCTGCGTTCGCGGCAGAAAAAATCTCAAAGCCCTCGGCATTCAAATAGCGTGTCAACAACTCGCGCATGCGCGGGTCATCATCAACCACAACAATAGAAAAGCGAAACTGACTCATGATGGAAAACCTTCACTGACTCCCGTAGGACCATGACACGCCAGCCCCAAAAGCTGCCCCGAAAGCGGCTGATGCTGTGTAACGTGCCGCATCTTATATTTTTTTACCACCCGCGACTAGGCGCCTCCCGCAGCGCCACGCACTCTGGATGCGAATGCATTCTATGAGATAAATATCAGGCAAAACCCCCATTTTGATACAGGGCCTATATATTTCAAAAACTTAGACACTCTTTTCAAAAGAAATTAAGTGTAATTTAAAGCCTCATTTGTTACAGCGTTGCGCCAGGCAGACTATTATTCGCAAGCATCAAAATATCTAAGCTTTGTAGGGGGCTGGCTGTGCGAGTGTTAATTGTTGACGATGAAAAGCTAGCGCGCTCGCGCTTGCAAGCGGTTTTAGCCGATTGCAGCACCTTGCCCGAACTGCAGATCAGCGAAGCAGCCGATGCGCTACAAGCCATGCGCATTCTGGAGCAGCAGCCCATAGACCTGATTTTTCTAGACATACATATGCCAGGCGCCAGCGGGTTGAGCCTAGCGCGCGAGATTCGCCACTTGCCCCAAGTGCCACAGATTATTTTTGTCACCGCGCACGCGGAACACGCCTTGCAGGCTTTTGACCTAGACGCGATCGATTATTTGACCAAACCCATCAGCAGCGCACGCTTACAAAAAGCCCTAGAAAAAGTCAGCCGCGTGCAACAAGCCCGTGAGCAAATGGCCCAAGCGCCCGAAAAAACCCTCATCATCCACGACCGCGGGCGCATGCTGCGCGTGCCACTGGCCGAGGTGCTCTATTTCAAAGCCGAGCTGAAATACATCACCGTGCGCACCGCACAAGCGACTTATATTTTAGATGGCAGCCTGACCGAAATCGAGCAAGACTACGGCGCGGGGTTTATGCGCGTGCACCGCAATGCTTTGGTGGCCAAACGCGCGATTACCGCACTCGAAAAACACCACGACGAAGAATACGGCGAAGGCTGGGCCGTCCGTTTGCAAGGAATCGCCGAGCCTATCGCCATCTCGCGCCGGCAGCTGGTGAATGTGCGCAGCGCCATTCAAAAGCTTTAACGACGCCCTCATTTGGCTCACTTGCTGCTTGCGATACAAATTTAAGACCGTTTTAGCAGTTTTAGGCCGTCAAACCTGCCTGAGCAGCTATTGTTTCAGCAGCTCTTTAAGCGCATCAGATCTGATAAGTACGGCTTCAGCCAGCCCGCAGCGGAGAAAAACCACCCGATTTAGGGGAATAATGCTGCACCGCAATAAAACCCTTCGGTTTATTTCTATAATTAGTGACCAGCTGGTTTTTAAACCCCATACAAGGACAACCCCATGAGCCTGCCCGACAACACCATCGTCATTACCGCCGCTGTGCGCACGCCTATGGGCAGCTTTAACGGCCAGTTTTCTAGCCTTTCGGCCCACGATTTGGGTGGCGTGGCGATTAAAGAAGCGGTCAAACGCGCGGGCATCGCGCCTGCTGCGGTTGAAGAAGTGTTGATGGGCAATTGCCTGATGGCCGGCCAAGGCCAAGCCCCTGCGCGCCAAGCCGCGTACAAAGGCGGCTTGCCAGACAGCGCGGGCGCTGTCACGCTGTCCAAAATGTGTGGCTCGGGCATGAAAACCGTCATGATGGCGCACGATATGCTCAAAGCCGAAACCTGGGATGTGATGGTCGCGGGCGGCATGGAGAGCATGACCAATGCACCCTATTTGCTGCTCAAAGGGCGCAACGGCTACCGCATTGGCGCTGACAAAATCTATGACCACATGATGCTCGACGGCCTGGAAGACGCTTACGAGCCAGGTCGCGCCATGGGCGTTTTTGGCGAGCAATGCGCGACACACTACAAATTCACGCGCGAACAACAAGACGCGTTTGCGACTGAATCAGTGAAGCGCGCCCAAGCCGCTGTCGCCAACGGTGTTTTTGATGCAGAAATTGCGCCCGTCACCGTCGCCGGTCGCGGCGGCGAGACCCTCGTCACCACCGATGAGGCGCCGGGCCGCATCAAAATCGAAAAAATCCCCACCCTGAAACCCGCCTTTGCCAAAGACGGCACCGTCACCGCCGCTTCTAGCTCGTCTATCAGCGACGGCGCCGCCGCTTTGGTGTTGATGCGGGCGGAGACTGCCACCAAACTGGGCAGCAAACCCATCGCGCGCATCGTCGCCCATGCCACGCACTCGCACCAACCCGAATGGTTTACCACCGCGCCTATCGGTGCGGCCCAAAAAGTCTTGGCCAAAGCGGGCTGGAGCAAAGAAGATGTCGACTTGTGGGAAGTGAACGAGGCTTTTGCCGTCGTCCCCATGGCCTTTATGCAAGAGCTGGGCGTGAGCCACGAGGTGCTGAATGTGAATGGCGGCGCTTGCGCCCTGGGTCACCCCGTAGGCACGACGGGTGCGCGCCTGATGGCGACTTTGATCTATGCATTGCAAGCGCGTGGCAAAAAACGCGGTTTGGCGGCGCTGTGCATCGGTGGCGGCGAAGCCACGGCTATCGCCATCGAGCTGCTTTAAACACAAAAACCGCGCGCTGGGCGCGCAGGCGTATTTAAGCTAGGGGTGCATTACCATGTAATGCACCCGTTTTTACTGGCGCGCAGCCAAAAAGCGCGATTTAAATTGCGCATATTTCGCCCTTTGCCAATGAAAAGCGCGTCCAAGCCTCCTATAATTTCTATTTCCCGCTAGGCACTTATGACCAAATATGTTTTCGTCACAGGCGGAGTGGTTAGCTCCCTTGGTAAAGGCATTGCTTCGGCCTCGCTTGCTGCGATCTTTGAATCGCGCGGCTTAACTGTCACCCTCATCAAACTCGACCCCTATATCAATCTTGATCCGGGTACGATGTCGCCCTTCCAGCACGGCGAGGTCTTCGTGACCGAAGACGGCGCTGAAACCGATTTGGATTTGGGGCATTACGAGCGTTTTGTCTCGACGCGCATGAAGCGCACCAACAACTTCACCACCGGCCAAATCTACAAGTCCGTGCTCGACAAAGAGCGCGAAGGGTTTTACGGCGGCAAAACGGTGCAAGTCATTCCCCATGTCACCGGCGAGATTCAAGAGTTCATCAAACGCGGCGCCGTCGGCGTTGATGTCGCTATCGTTGAGATCGGCGGCACAGTGGGCGATATCGAGTCCCTGCCCTTCCTCGAAGCCGTGCGCCAAATGAGCCTGCGCGGCGGCCCGGGCAACACCGCCTTTGTGCATTTGACCTACCTGCCCTACATCAAGGCTGCGGGCGAGCTCAAAACCAAACCAACCCAACACACGGTGCAAAAGCTGCGCGAAATCGGCATTCAACCCGATGCCCTGCTATGCCGCGCCGATTACGCCGTGCCGGCGGAAGAAATCGACAAAATTTCGCTCTTCACCAATGTCGCGCCCGAAGGCGTGATCAGCGTCTGGGATGTAGACCCCATTTACCGTGTGCCGCGCATGCTGCACGAGCAAGGTTTAGACGACCTGATTTGCGCCAAACTGCAACTGGTGACTCGACCAGCTGATTTAAGTCTGTGGGATCGTTTGGTGGCTGAAGTTGAGAACCCAAAACACGAAGTCCACATCGCCATGGTGGGCAAATACACCGACTTGAGCGACAGCTACAAATCACTGAACGAGGCACTGCGCCACGCCGGCATGAAAAACCAAGCACGCGTGCGCATCGACTACATCGACGCCGAAGCCTTTGACGAGGAAGCGACGCAGCAGCGCCTGGCCCAATGCGACGCGGTCTTGGTACCTGGCGGCTTTGGCCCGCGTGGGGTCGAAGGCAAGATCAAAGCCGTGACTTACGCCCGCACCCAAAAAGTGCCCTATCTGGGCATATGCCTAGGCATGCAGGTCGCCACGATTGAATATGCGCGCAATGTCGCCAAGCTCAGCCAAGCCAACAGCACCGAATTTGATTCGCAATCACGCCAACCCGTCATCGCCCTGATCACCGAATGGCTGGACGCGAACGGCACCGTCCAAACACGCGATACCAACACCAAATTGGGTGGCACGATGCGCCTAGGCGCACAAAGCTCGGATGTCAGCCCCGGCACGATTGCGCACGAGATTTATGGCCCCGTGGTGAGTGAGCGCCATCGCCACCGCTACGAGGTCAACACCCAATACTTGGACGATTTGCGCCAAGCGGGTTTGACCATCTCAGCCCTGACGCAACGCGAACACCTGACCGAAATCGTCGAGTTGCCACGCAGCGTGCACCCTTGGTTTGTCGGCGTGCAATTCCACCCCGAGTTCAAATCGACGCCTTGGGACGGCCACCCCTTGTTCAATGCCTATATCAAGGCAGCGCTGGAACACCAAGCAGCCAAAAGCAAAGCCGCGGCTTGAATAAAAGCAGCAGACCAATAGCAGCAGACGAATCGACGAAAGGCCAGCCATGCGCATGATCACAACAGCAAAAACTGCCCTCCTCGGCTTGAGTGTGCTGCTGCTTGCCGCTTGCGGCAAACCCAGCGAGCCAGCCGCAGCAGCAACACCCGTGGCAGCAGCCCAAACGCCCGCTACGCAAACCGCAGCTTCGGCCAGCATCAGCGCGTCTGCCGCAGCAGCTACCAGCTCAGCAGCAGTGGCACTTGCCGCTCCGCTGGCTGACGACAGCATCGGTCGCACGCTTTACCAGCGCAATTGCTTTGCTTGCCACGACACAGCCGTCGCGGGCGCACCGCGCATGGGCGATAAAGTCGCTTGGGCGCCGCGCTTGGCCAAAGGCAAAGACATGCTCTACAACCACGCCTTGAATGGCCTGAACGCCATGCCCGCCAAGGGCGGCTCGGGCGCGCCCGATGCCGAGGTGAAAGCAGCCGTGGATTACATGCTGGCAACGGTGCAATAAAGCCGCCCAGCCTTGCACTAGGCGTCTTTAAGTATTTTTAGGCATGTTTTTGGCATTTTAGGCGGTCAAATCTGCCTGAGAAGCTATGAATTAAAGAGTGCCATTGACGGCTTTTACAGCAGTCATCACAGCGCTTTGATTTAATTCAGCTGCAGATCCAAACCCCAACCCGCTCTTTGCCAGTGCGCCGCCTCTTCCACCAAGAGGTGATAGGACTGCGGGTGTTTGTGCTGCCAGGCGGCGCTGTGCAGCAGCTTGAAGCCGCGCTTTTGCTGTTGCAAACGCAAGGCTGCAATATCAGGCTGATTGCGCGCATGGCAAACAATGCTGGCCAAACGCAAACAGAGCAGCTGCTGCACAAAAGCCAAGTCGTGCAAATTCACCTCTAGCTTGCGCAACTTGCCGCGCTGCCCCAGCACCAGCAAACCGAGCAGGCTTTGCTCGGTTTCGGTAAAGCCCGCCGCATCGGCGTTTTCTAAAATATAAGCGCCGTGTTTGTGAAAGTAATTGTGCGAAATGCGCGTGCCGATCTCGTGCAACTCAGCCGCCCAGCCGAGCAAGCGCCAAGCATCGCTGTGCGCTTTTTGCGAGCTGCTGGGTTGCAACTGCTCGTAAAAATACAGGGCCGACGCACGCACGCATTGCGCCTGTTGCAAATCGACGCCAAAGCCTTTGGCCAAACGCGCCACCGTTGCCGCGCGCGTGTCGGTTTCATCCAGCTCGCGATCCAGCAAGTCATACAACACGCCTTGGCGCAGCGCGCCGTCGCTGATGTGCAATTCTTCGAGGCCCAAAACATCAAACAGCGCCAGCAGTGTGCTCAAGCCCCCGCCTATCACCGCTTTGCGCTCTTCGCGCAAGCCGTCAAAGTGCAACTTGTCGGCGTGCCCTGCTTTGATCAAGCGTTCAAGTAACCAGTGCAAACCAGCGCGGTCTATGACACCGGGGGCAAAGCCAGCAGCGGCCAACACATCGGCCACCGCGCTGGCCGTGCCCGATGAGCCATAAGCGATTTGCCAGGCGCTGCGCGGATAAAGGCTAGCAGCTTCGCCCAGCAACGCGCACGCGGCCACGCGGGCTTTGTCAAAGGCTTTGGCGCTCAAGTCGCCATTGGCGAAGTACTTCATCGACCAGCCGACTGAGCCAATTTGGTAAGACTCGGTCACGAGCGACTGGTAGCCCTGGCCCAAAATCAATTCGGTGGAGCGCCCGCCGATGTCGATCACCAAGCGCTTTTCATCCGACTGCGGCAGCATGTGGGCCACGCCCAAATAGATCAGTCGCGCTTCTTCGCGGCCAGCGATGATGTCGATGGGGAAGCCCAAAATTTCATTGGCTTTTTGAATAAACACATCGCGATTTTTGGCCTCGCGCAGGGTTTGCGTGGCGACAGCGCGCACATGCTGCGGCTCAAAATTGGCGATGCGTTCGGCAAAGCGCGCCAAACAATCCCAGCCCCTTTGCATGGCTTGGAGCGAGAGCATTTTTTCCTCGTCCAAGCCGCCGCCTTGGCGCACGGTCTCTTTCAAATACTCCATGCGCTGGATTTGCCCATGCTCGAATTTGCCCACCTCCAGCCTGAAGCTGTTGGAACCCAAATCCACCGAAGCCAATAAAGTGTTGTCTTGCACCAGCCGCTCTTTCTGCCTATCAATTGCTATTATTTTAAAAGCTGCTCAGGCAGATTCGGTAAGCCAAAGGCCGCATTTCTTATTCAAAACCACTTATTCTTGATCCAGCGCGTCTAAACGCGGCGGCAGCGCCACAATGCCCAACTGCTGGCAAACATCGGCCAGCTGCTGCTGCAAATAAAGCGTGGTTTGCGTTTGCAGCTGCACTTGCAACTCCAGCTGCGCCACGCGCGCTTGCAAGCTGTCTGCGCTGCCAGCGCGGGCGGGTGCTTCATGCGCGGCCATGTCGGGCTCACCGCAGAGCAAATGCGCCCAACGCGCCTCGCGCGCGCCTGGTGCGCGTGGCAACAAGGTGACATAGGCTGCGCCTCCATCGGCGCCGCGTTGTTGCAAGGCTTGCAGCACGGCCTCGGCACTCGCGGCATCGGCAAATTTGTACCAACGCTCGGCGTTCAGGCGCAGCTCAGCTGGCGTTTGGGGCCCGCGCAACATCAACAAACCCAGCAGCACCGCCGCTGGCTCGTCTAGCGCCAGCGCGCGCTGCACATTGTGCGCATAGCGCGTCACGCGCGAGGCGGGCGCCTCAAACACCAAAGCCAGCTTGCTCAGCTCGGCCAATGCTTCCAAGGCGTCCTCGCTGCTGATCTCCATCAGCGGGTCGCGGCTGGTTTTTTGGTTGCAGGCAGCCAGCAAACTATTGAGCGTGAGCGGATAGGTATCGGGCACGGTGCGCGCCTTCTCCATCAGGCTGCCCAAAATGCGAACTTCGATAGGCGTTAATTCCCGCACTTCACTTCCCCATTTTTTGTGTTGCTTTAAGTTGCTTCGGTCTTAGCTTGCTCAGCAGCTGACTCGCGCA